>DBGCIZ010000290.1:0-4084 GCA_048355355.1 Christensenellaceae bacterium
ATCCTTCAGCTCTGTCTCCACCTCTTCCCGCATGGCCATTAAATCCTCAATTTGTTCCTTGCCTACCTGGATTTTGGCGTGGCTATCGCTGACCCGCACGCGCACCGTCACAAAGCCCATCTGCTTTAAATAATTTTCAGCCGCGCGAATCCACCGCAGTTTTTTAATGGTAATGGGCTCCCCTGTCGCAATTCTCGTAGCCAGACATGCGTTTTCCGGCACAATAAAATCCTTCATATTCAGTTCCTTCAGGATGTCGTAGACCTCCTGCTTGGTTATGTCCGCTGCCTTTAAGGGGCTTAAAATATTGTATTCCTGCAACGCCCGCTCGCCAGGCCGGTAATCGTGAATATCCGTGGCGTTGCTCCCATCCAAAAGGGCCTTTAGCCCGTATTTCTTCGCCGTATCCTGAATCGTCGCCATAATAATCCTTTTGCAGTAATAGCAGCGCTCTGGCGAATTGCTGATAACGTCGTCATTGGAAAGCAGCGAAACGTGTGGCTTTTTATGAGGAATCCCTAAAACAGAGCACAGATGGGCGCTGATGTCCATCTCTTCTCCCGTGAAAAAGGGTGTATCTGCCGTTAGCGCGATGACATTCTCCCGCCCCAGGGCCTGCACTGCCGCAATCGTCACCAGGGCACTATCCGAACCGCCGGAAAGACATACTCCAACCCTGCCATACTGCTTGATATCCTCCAGCATCCTGCCGTATTTTTCGTTCAACTCTCTATCCTCCCGTCTGATTAGAAAGAACCCGAATAATTCGGCGCTTCCTTTGTAATTGCAATGTCGTGGGGATGGCTCTCGTGAAGCCCTGCGTTTGTAATGCGGATAAACTGGGCATTTTCGTGCAGCTGGCGGATATTTGCCGCGCCGCAATAGCCCATGCCGGACTTCAGCCCGCCGCACATCTGAAATACCGTATCGCAAAGAGGGCCCTTGTAGGGCACGCGCCCCTCCACACCCTCCGGCACCAGCTTGCTGGCATCCTCTTGAAAATAGCGGTCCTTGCTGCCCTGCTCCATGGCCGCCAGAGAGCCCATGCCTCTATATACCTTAAAGCGCCTTCCCTGGAAAATCTCCGTCGCGCCGGGGCTTTCCTCCGTCCCCGCCAGCAGGCTGCCCATCATAACAGCCGAAGCACCTGCAGCCAGGGCCTTGGTAATATCCCCGGAATATTTGATGCCTCCGTCTGCAATAATGGTGATGCCCTTCTTTTCCGCAGCCTCTGCGCAGTCCATCACTGCCGTCAGCTGGGGAACGCCGATGCCGGCAATCACTCTGGTGGTACAGATAGAGCCCGGGCCAATCCCTACCTTTACGCAGTCAGCCCCTGCCTCTGCCAGGGCGGCAACAGCCTCTGCCGTAGCGACATTGCCTGCGATGACGTCTACCTCCGGGTGCCGCTCCTTTACCTTGCGCACCATGGAAAGCACTCCCTCGGAATGGCCATGGGCCGTGTCGATGGCAATTGCGTCCACCTTAGCCTGGCAAAGAGCGTCTACACGTTCCATAGTGTCCCTTGCGACGCCGACCGCCGCGCCGACCAACAGCCTGCCGTTGGCATCCTTGGCTGAATTAGGGTATTGAATGCACTTCTCAATATCTTTTATGGTAATCAGCCCCTTTAAGATGCCGTTTTCATCAACCAGGGGCAGCTTTTCAATCTTATGCTGACGAAGAATCTCCTGCGCCTGCTCCAGCGTCGTCCCCATGGGGCCGGTAATCAGGCCCTCACTGGTCATGACCTCGCTGATTTTGCGGGAATAATCCGTTTCAAACCGCAAATCTCTGTTCGTCAGAATGCCGACCAGCCTGCCATCCTCCAGCGTAATCGGTACGCCAGATATCTTATAGTGGGCCATCAGCTTGTCAGCCTCGACAATGGTATGATCCGGCGATAACGAAAAAGGATCAGTGATGACGCCATGCTCCGAGCGTTTGACTCTATCCACCTGATCCGCCTGTTCCCGTATGCTCATGTTCTTGTGGATAATTCCCATGCCGCCCTCCCGGGCCATGGCTATGGCAAGATTGGTTTCCGTCACCGTGTCCATAGCGGCGCTGAGCATGGGAATGCGCAGCGTAAGCTTAGCGGTCAGCCGGGTCGTAATATCCACGTCTGCCGGAACCACGCTACTCCTTTGGGGGACTAAGAGTACGTCGTCAAACGTCAGCCCTTCTCTGATTAACATCGGCAAAAGCACTCCTTCTTTTTAAATTTTATCGCATCGGAACTCTGCCCGATATATTTCAAAAAACGCAACATAATTATTATACATATTTTACATAATCAAAGTCAATATAGAGGCGCTCCAATCTGTGTTTAATTTAGGCTCCATATAGCCTTGCCACCAATGCCTCTACACCAGGGTTAGCGCCTCCCGTTTTCAACGCCAGGTCATAGGCGCCCAGCTGGCGAATGGCGTTTTTCAACTGTCCGATTTTGAAATACGCGCATTCCTCCACTGCCTTTTTTGCGGCGAAGGGATGCATCTTCAGCCTGGCCCGCAGCTCCTCCGCGGCCCTATCTGGGCCCATGCCGGCATTCAGGCAGGTTTTCGCCATATACATCGGGGAAAATTTTGAAGCCAACAGCGCCACCAGGGGAACGAAGGTCTTTTCATTGGCGCGGATTTCGGCCAAAATGCGAAACGCCTCCTGATAGCGATGCTTCAGCATATGCTCGTGAAACAGGAAAGCGTTGTATTCCCCGGATTTTGATGCGATTTCCTCAATGTCCGCTCGCTCTGGCCTTTCTCTGCCCGCATATTTCAGCTTTTGCAGTTCATTTTCCAAAACACCCATATCCCTGCCGGATATCTCAATCAAAGCGTTGGCTGCCGCCGCCGTCACGCTTAGCCCCATGGCCTTGCCATGCGCCACCACCCACTTTGCCAGCTCCGCCGGCTTGAGAGGGTCCGCTTCGATGACGCAGGCTGTCTTTGCCAGCAGTTTATAAAAGGCCCGCCTTTTGTCCGGCGTGCCACTTGCCGTGATAATCAGCTTCGTAGTTCCGTTTATGTGGGGCAGGTATTCCGTCAGCTTACCCGGATCCCCCTTTTGCAGCAGCTCGCTCTCCTCCCAGAGGACGACACGATGCTCCCCCAGGAAAGGCAGCTGCTCTGAGATGGCAATCAGCTCCTCCACCCCTGTCTTTGGTGGCAGAACCGTATAATTTAGCTCTCGCGGCTCCATGTCCAGCCCCTCCAGCAGGGCTTTTTTTGCAGCGCATCGCAGATAGTATTCCTCCCCGTAGAGGAAAAATATATTGTTTTCAAAATATTTCTCTTTTTCTCTTAAAAATACGTCAGCCTTCATCTGCCGTTTTCACCTCGATTTGTCCTTCCGTCACGGTCACAGTAACGGTTCCATCCTCCCGGGTATCGTAAACGGGAAGGTCTCCTGTGTCCGCCAGAGTGCCTCCATTAGAAGTCATGACGGCCAGCCGTGGCGCAGCGCGCTCCAAAAGCTCCGGCGACGTCGCCGTGCTTCTTCCGTTTCGCCCTAGCTTTATTATATCCGATTTCACCTCTCCTTGTATAGCCCTTTCGTCCTCCAGGGCAGCGTCGCTCATGAAGAGGCATAAGCCCTCGCCCCGATGGAGCAACAGCAGCACCAAAGCGCCATCCTCCCCTTCTCCAAGCCATACGGCTTGGAGGGCGTTTTCTTCGTCGGTTTGGATGATGTCACCCTTTTCCAGTCCATAAAAGGCCTCTCCCTGATATTTCAGCTCCAGGAGCTCTGCGTTCGCCTCTGAGCTATATACCTGGCCCTGCAAGCCCTCCTCCATCAGCCCGTCCAGGCCGCCGGCATGGTCTGTCCTCAGCTTAGTAAGAAAAGTCATGTCTGCCTGCAAGCCCTGCTTGCGCAAATAGGTGGCTGCGCCTGAGCCGTTTCCTGTGTCGATGAGGACGCGCTTGCCAGAAGCCGTGGATATCAGCGCGCTCTCGCCTCTGCCTACGTCGAGAAAGGCGATGGAAACGTCGCCGCCTGCCGGCGGCACCCAGCACCATGCTCCAACGCCAGCGACAGCACCATGAAGTCCGGCTATGGGGTCAATCAGGTGGTCACCGCCAGA
>DBGCIZ010000291.1:0-8809 GCA_048355355.1 Christensenellaceae bacterium
GTCAAGCTGATGAGCTTTTCCAAAACGATATCCCCAGGCCTGCGGGTAGGCGCGGCCTATGGACCGAAGGAGGTCATTCAGAAATTTAATCTGGGCAAGCAGGGGCAGGATGTGCATACCTCGAACCTGACGCAGGCGCTGGCTGCCCAATATCTGAACCAGGGCCTTTATGAGAAGGGCGTGGCGAGAAACTGCGAGATGTACCGGGGAAAATGCAAGCTGATGTATGACCTGGCACTGCGGTATATGCCGGCAGGCTCGAAAATCGTCAAGCCGGAGGGCGGCATGTTCCTTTGGGTAGAGCTGCCCGAGGGTATGGACGCGACGGCAATGTTCCAGACCGGGGTGGAAAACAAGGTGGCATATGTGCCAGGAACCCATTTTTATGCTGAGGGAGGACACCATAATACCATGCGGCTCAACTTTACCATGGTCAGCGAGGAAAAGATTGAGGCGGGTATGAAAATCCTCGGGAAGCTGTTTGCAAAATAAATGAAGGAGAGATGTCGATGAGAAATGCGTATGATATATTGGAAGAGAGAGGCTTTATCAAGCAGGTAACCCACGAGGGCCTGCGGGAGCTGCTGGAGCGGGAGAAGGTAACCTTCTACATTGGATTTGACCCAACGGCGGACAGCCTCCATGTCGGCCATTTTGTGGCGCTGATGGCCATGGCCCATATGCAGCGTGCGGGGCACAGGCCCATCGTCCTGCTGGGCGGCGGCACTGGCATGATTGGCGATCCCAGCGGTAAGTCCGACATGAGAAAGATGATGACCACGGAGACTGTGGACCACAATGTGGCCCAATTCCGAAAGCAAATCGGCAGATTTTTGGACTTTTCCGATGATAAGGCTATCATGGTAGACAATGGCGACTGGTTGAGAGATTTGAATTATATCGAATTCCTGCGGGAGGTTGGCGTTCACTTTTCCGTCAACAGGATGCTGACGGCGGAGTGCTACAAAAGACGGCTGGAAAAGGGCCTGACCTTTTTGGAATTCAACTATATGCTCATGCAGTCCTACGACTTTTTAGAGTTGAATAGAAGATACGGCTGCAAGCTAGAGATGGGCGGAGATGACCAGTGGAGCAATATCCTGGGAGGCGCGGATTTGATTCGCCGCAAGGAGCGGAAGGAGGCTTATGGCCTTACCTTTACCCTGCTATTAAAGAGCGACGGAAACAAGATGGGTAAAACCGAGGGCGGAGCTCTCTGGCTGGATGCAGAAAAGACGTCCCCCTATGAGTTTTATCAATACTGGAGGAACGTGGACGATGCCGATGTAGAGAAATGCCTGGCCCTTCTGACCTTTATGCCCATGGACGAGGTGCGGCGGCTGGGCAGCCTGAAGGACCAAGAAATCAACAAGGCCAAGGAGATTCTTGCCTTTGAGATTACCAAGCAGGTGCACGGCGAGGAGGAGGCCCAAAAGGCCCAGCAGGCTGCCCGCTCCCTGTTTGGAGGAGGCGGCGCAGGCGGCTCCGTTCCCACCACAGAGATGACGGCGGAGCAGCTGAAGGAAAATGAAAAGGTAATTGACATGCTGATATTCCTGGGGCTGACCAAGTCCAGGGGCGAGGGCAGAAAGCTGATTCAGGGCGGAGGTGTGTACGTCAACGACGAAAAGCTGACGGACGAGTTCTATGCCCTGACGGAGGACGATTTCCGCGATGGCAGCGTCATGCTGCGCAAGGGCAAAAAGGTCTATCATAAGGTCGTGAAGATTTAATGGAAGAATACGCCACCATCAAGGAGCCCTACGCCACTGAGATTATCATCAAAAAATCCCGGTTTATCGGCCAGGTGTATCCGGCGGCATCCATGGAGGAGGCGGCGGAAATCCTGGAGCGGGTGAAAAAGCAGTATTGGGATGCGACGCATAATTGCAGCGCCATGATTGTAGGACCCCGGGGGGAGTTTTCCCGATGCAGCGATGATGGCGAGCCGCAGGGCACGGCTGGCGTCCCCATGCTGGAGGCGCTGAAGCACAGCGGCCTGACCAATATTTTGGCCATAGTGACCCGGTATTTTGGCGGCACCCTGCTGGGAGCAGGGGGGCTGGTTCGGGCATACACCCAGGGCGTTGCGGAGGCGGTAAAGGGCGCGCAGAAGATTCTAAGAAAGCCATATTGTGTTTTTGAAATGGAGCTGCCCTTTAAGCTCTGGGGCAGGGCAGAGGCAAAGCTGCTGGAGGCAGGGCACAGGCTGCGGCAGGTAGACTATACCAGCTGCGTCCGGGCCAGCGTATATGTAGACCCAAAGGGCAGAGAGGCCTTTTTAAAGCTGATGGGGGAGCTTTCCGGCGGGAAGGTCGTGCCGAGGGAAAATGAGGCGGAATGCCTTGAGATATCATTATAAATCAATTCTAAGGAGACGGAAACATGAAGCTGGAATTTGTAAAAAGAGATGTTTTAAAGGAAAAGCCAAAGGATGAGACAAAGCTGGGCTTTGGTCAGATATTCACCGACTATATGCTGATGATGAAGCGGGACAAGAACGGCTGGCAGTCTGCAAAAATTGAGCCTTATGGGGATTTGAGCCTTTCGCCTGCGGCGCTGGTATTCCACTACGCTCAGGAGGTCTTTGAGGGCATGAAGGCATACCGGACAGACGACGGCAGAGTGCTCATGTTCCGCCCGTGGGACAACATTGCCAGACTGCAGTCTTCTGCAGCGCGTCTCTGCATGGCGCCTATTGACGAGGAATTTGTGCTCAACGCTATCTATGAGCTGGTAAAAATAGAGAAGGACTGGATTCCGACCTCTCCCGGAACGTCCCTTTACATTCGCCCCACCTATATCGGCGTAGACCCCTTTGTGGGCGTGCGCGCAGCGGATGAATACATGCTGTATGTCATCCTGTCGCCGGTGGGCGCCTATTATGCCTCCGGGCTGGCCCCTGTCTCCATTTACGTGGAGAGCAAATACGTCCGCGCGGTAAAGGGCGGCACTGGCCACTTTAAGACCGGCGGAAACTATGCGGCATCTCTGCTGGCTGGGGAGGAGGCCCATCAGAAGGGCTATGCCCAGGTGCTCTGGCTGGATGGCAAGGAGAATAAGTACGTGGAGGAGGTTGGCTCCATGAATATCTTCTTCAAGATTGACGGCGAGGTCATTACGCCGCCTCTGGAGGGAAGCATCCTGCCCGGCATCACCAGGGCATCGGTCATTCAGCTCTGCAACGATATGGGATATCCGGTCAACGAGAGAAAGCTCTCTATCCAGGAGATTGAAGAGGCTTCCAAAAACGGCAAGCTGGAGGAGGTCTGGGGAACAGGCACTGCGGCAGTCGTCAGCCCGGTGAAGGAGCTGTTCTGGAACGGGGACCGTATCCCAGTGGCGGACGGAAGCATGGGCCAGCTGACCCAGAAGCTTTACGACACGCTGACTGGCATTCAATATGGAAGAATTGAGGATAAATACGGCTGGACCATTGAGCTGAAGTAAGGCGAAAACCAACGGCCGCCGGATAGCGAAAGGCTATACTGGCGGCTTTTTTTGGCATTTTACTGCCCCTGGAGATGAAATAATTGTAAACGATGTTTGAAATCTTTGACATGGGCCCCAATGTAGTATAAAATACTTATGCTAATGTTTTTTATCGGGAGCGGCACAGCGCCGCATGGATGGAGGTTAATGGTGAAAAAGGTATTATCAATTTTATTGACATTGATATTGATTGTTATGACATGGTCGGCGTTGCCCATGGCCGTGTTGGCGGCAACGGCGCCGGATATGGAGGTGAGCTATACGCCCACATCCCTGGCCTCGGCGGGGGACATTTCCATTACCGTGAGAATCAACAATAACGAGACTCCTCTGGAAAACGCAATTCTGACCATTGGGGATGACCAGATGGCGGATTTCGGAACCATTGAGGCAAACGCGGTTCAGGAGCAGACGTATTCCTACCATGTAAGCGAGTCGGAGCTGGGCAACGACATTCAGGTGATTTTAGAGTACGTCACTGAGGGAACGCAAAAGCGGGTTACCCGCACCATCCAGGTGGCCCAGCAGGAGCTTTCGGTGGATGTGTACGCCCAGGGTGAGGTGAGCCAGACGACGGTTCCTGTGGGTACTCAGGTAGAGTTCGTGTTTACCGTAGAGAACAGAGGCGACGCAGAGATTACCAATGTGGAGGTATCTGCGCCGGGAGTCAACCGAGGGAACCCCATAGAAGGAACGTTTTCTCTGGCGCCGGGAGAATCCAGGATTTTGTCCTATACGGGCGAGATTGTCAGGAACATGACTATTGAGCCGGTGATTACCTACACTGCAAACGGAAGAAATTACACAGAAGAGCTGGAGACCATGCGCATTACGGTTTCTGAGCTGGATTTGAGCGTCCAGATTTCAGCCAGCAGCAGCGAGGTAGAGCCGGGGCAGTCGGTGGATATCAGCGTCCGCCTCACCAATGAAGGCAATGCAGATATTGAAAATCTGGTGCTCTATGATTCCAATGATGACCGCGTTCCGCTGGAGACCTCTACCTTAGGACAGGGGGAGTCTATTTCCGTAACGCGCAGTATCACCATCAATGAAAGGACAGATATTGGCTTCTATGCCAGAGGCGACGACGCCAATGGCACAACCCACACCTTTAATTCCAACGTAATTACGGTGGACGTGACGGCAGCGGAGGAATCGCCAACGGCTTCGCCCACAGAGACGCCGGAGGAGGGCGATGGCCCGCTGACAATGGAGGCGACGGTGGAGCGCCCCACAGATGGGAGCAACAACTTCCGCTTTAATATTGAGATTACCAACACGGGGAACGCCTACACAGACGCCGTGCTTTCTGAGCGGAGCTTAGGGAACATCCAGACCATTGGAAATATCCCCACGGGCACAACCACAGTAACCTGCGAAAAAGAGGTGACGGAGGACAGCGAGTTTACCTTTGAGCTGACCGCTACAGACGCAGACGGGAACCCGGTGACCATCCAGAGCGAAACCCTGCAGGTGTCGCTCAGCAGCGAGATGGTAGAGGATCCGGCTAACTCTCCTTCAACTATCTCGACCCTGATGATTATTATTGTTATCGTCATTGTCCTGATTATTGGCGTAGGCATTACGCTGATTGTGCTGGTGAAAAAGGAGAAAAAGAAGAAAGCTCAGGCGGAAGCCGCCAAAAATGCGCGGAGAACGACGCAACACGGCGCAGCCAGAAGACCGGACGGCAGCGAGCCGACGAGGGGCCCCAGATATGCCATTGACGACGAGGAGCAGGATGGAGAGCCTGGCCAGGTAGTGGCGGGGCGTCAGGACGACGTGCCGCATCGGACGACGCCGGGCGCGACGCAAACCAGGCCAATTCAGCAGGTAAGGAAACCAAAGAAGACCACAGAGTTCGACGATAGAAATCTGTTTTAACCGGAGAGGGAGAGCTGCAAGGCTCTCCCTTTTCGAATTCTTGACAAGGGGAATGGAGAAAGCGTATAATACAACTGAAACAGAGTCGGAATGCGGGCGCTCAGCCTTGAGGTTGCGGCGATTTTTTAGCAACTTTGGTTAGAAAAAACTAACCAAAGAGACGAGAGAGCTTTTGACGGAGGGCAGCAGGAATTTGTATTCCCCTCATAGGCCGATTGGTTGGAGTAAATGGCGAAATGCCCCTATGGCGCAGGCGGGACAGGAGCGTGATAGTGCTTGCGGAACATGTCAGCTTTTACATTCTGCGTGGCGAGCAGCGCAATGGGAAGCGAAGATATTTCCGCAGCTATGATTTTAGAGGTAAAGCATAATAGCTCTTCGCGGCTGCACTTTTCTCCGCACAGAATGGGATATGATGGAGTCGTAGTAACAAATCCGCTGCATATCATGCTGTACTGCGGAAAGGATGGCGGTGCCAGTGGGACGAAGCAGGGCGGCAATTGTTTTTCAAATTGTGGATAGCGTAAGCTTGGTTTTATCAGATGGTAAAAAAGGTCAGGCTCAACAGAACAGGAGGAAAAAGAAGCATGGTAAAAATGACACTACAGGTAGAGGGAATGGCGTGCTCCATGTGCGAGGCCCATGTAAATGAGACGGTGAGGCGGGCGTTCCCCGTAAAAAAGGTTACTTCCTCACATAGCAAGGGACAGACGGTCATCATTGCCCCGGATGCATTGGATGAGACCAAGCTGCGGGACGAGATTGGCAAGACGGGATACCGGGTGCTTTCCGTAACGACGGAGCCCTATGAGAAAAAAGGGCTATTTTCCAGATAGAAGAAAAGGACGTATTCCCTGACTGGCTTCAGGCCGCCGTAAGGCGGCTTTTTTCTTTCGCCAATCCATAAAACGGAAGAAAAATGGATCTGTTCAGCGGAGAGAATATTTTTTGCAAAAAAGCGAATATTTCATAAAAAATGATTAAAAATACCCTATAGGGGTATTATAATAAAGACGAAAGATTTATACCCCGCAGAGGTATTTTGAAGGAGGGAGCATGCCATGCAGGAAGAACATACCCCCCAGGCAGTATGCGGAAGAGAGGAATGCTGCTGCCGGCATAAGGCGACGCCGCGAGGAGAAAAAGAGCTGCGGCTACTGCAAAACCGCCTAAAACGGATGATGGGGCAGCTGGGCGGTATCGGCAAAATGCTGGAGGAAAACAGATATTGCGGCGATATTCTGGTGCAGGTGGCCGCTGTGGAAAGCGCGCTGCAGGCCTTTGGCTATTTGGTCTTGCAGAATCATCTGGAGACCTGCGTTGTGGAGGAAATTCAGCGGGGCAACACCCAGATTGTCGAAGAAGCTGTAGAGCTGATTAAAAAGCTGAAGTAAAGGAGGAGGGTCCTTTTGAAAAAAGAGAAATACGACGTCACTGGCATGACCTGCGCAGCCTGCCAGGCAAATGTGACCAAGTGCGTGCAAAAGCTGGAGGGCGTTGAGGAAGTCAACGTAAGCCTGTTGGCCAACCAGATGACGGTTTCCTACGACGAGGCGAAGCTGGCGCCAGACGCCATTATAGGAGCAGTCCAGGCCATCGGCTATGGCGCAGCCCTGCATGGGCAGGCGGCGGCTCAGGAGGGAGGCTTTCGCAGCGAATGGCAAACCAGACAGGAGCGCGCCGAGGAAAACCAGCGGGGGATGAAGCACAGGCTCATCGCTTCGATTGCGCTTCTCGTGCCCCTCATGTATATTGCCATGGGACCGATGATTTCCCTGCCAGTACCGGATTTTTTGGTCGGCATGGAAAATTCCCTGGTTTCGGCTCTGGCCCAGCTGGTGCTGACTGTGCCGGTCATATTCATCAATTGGCATTTTTTCCAGAATGGCTTTAAGGCTCTGGTCCACCGGGCGCCAAACATGGATTCCCTGGTGGCAATCGGCTCTGGTGCGGCGCTGATATATGGCCTGTTTGCCATGTTTCTGATGGCCTATGGCTTCGGCCATGGGGATATGAATCTGGTGCATCAATATGCCCACTCGCTGTATTTTGAGTCGTCGGCCATGATTCTCACACTGGTTACGGTGGGGAAATTTTTGGAGGCGCGGTCTAAGGCAAAGACCTCCGACGCGCTGGGCAAACTGGTAGACCTGGCGCCAAAGACGGCTGTAGTCATCCGAGATGGCGCGGAGGTGACAATTCCCGCGGAGCAGGTGATTGCAGGGGATATCGTAGTCATCCGGCCGGGAGAGGGGATTCCCGTGGACGGCGTCGTGACAGAAGGGCACGGCTATGTGGACCAGGCGGCCATCACCGGAGAGAGCATCCCGGTGGAAAAGCAGCCGGGGGACACAGTGATTTCTGCTACCATGAACAAAAACGGAACATTCCGATTTCAGGCGTCAAAGGTGGGGGAGGATACCACGCTGGCTCAGATTATCCGGCTGGTAGACGAGGCGAGCAACTCAAAGGCGCCAATTGCCCGCCTGGCAGATAAGGTCAGCGGCATCTTTGTGCCGGTGGTGATTGGTATTGCGATCCTGACGGCAGTTATCTGGCTCATCGCAGGCCAAACCTTTGAATTTGCTCTATCCAACGCCATTGCCGTTTTGGTAATCTCCTGCCCCTGCGCCCTGGGCCTGGCAACGCCTGTGGCCATTATGGTGGGGACAGGCAAGGCAGCGGAAATGGGAATTCTGATTAAATCCGCAGAGAGCCTGGAAAATCTGCATAATGTAGATACCATTGTGCTGGACAAAACCGGCACAATCACCTCTGGCCATCCGTCGGTAACGGACGTAGTGCTGTTAGACGAGACGATGAACCGGGAGACATTGCTACAAGAGGCAGCTGCCGCAGAGATGGGCAGCGAGCATCCTTTGGCTCAGGCAGTAGTAGAGCTGGCCCAAAGGGAAGGGCTGGAGCTGCCCAAGGCAACGGACTTTGAGGCTCTGGCCGGACGAGGCGTGCGGGCGACGGTGGGAAGCAGGGCTTACCTGGCTGGGAACAGAGCCTTGATGGAGGAGAACGGACTGCTCGGCGATAGCCCGGCAGCCAAGCAGGCAGAGGAAGCGATGCAGCGGCTGGCGGCTGAGGGAAAAACGCCTCTGCTCTTTGCCCGGGATGGGAAATTGGCCGGCATCATCGCCGTTGCGGATACGATCCGTGAGACCAGCAGGGCAGCCATCCGAAGGTTTGGAGAAATGGGCCTCCACGTGGTCATGTTGACGGGGGATAATCAGGTAACGGCGGAAGCAATCCGCAAGGAGCTGGGCATTGAGCGGGCTATATCTGACGTGCTGCCTACGGAGAAGGAGGCCAACATCCGGGCGCTGCAGGAGCAGGGACACAAGGTGGCCATGGTGGGCGACGGGATTAACGATGCGCCAGCCCTTACTAGGGCGGATATTGGCATAGCCATCGGCGCGGGGAC
>DBGCIZ010000292.1:0-6366 GCA_048355355.1 Christensenellaceae bacterium
AGGGGGGAATCATGAAGGTATTATATTTAGATTGCTTTTCCGGCGTGAGCGGAGATATGCTGGTGGGGACCCTGCTGGCTCTTGGTGCAGACCGGGAGGCTTTTTTGCGGGAAATGAGCCGGCTGGGCCTGAAGGACCAGGTGCAGCTTTCGATTGAGGACGTCAGCTCTTATGGTATGCAGGGCGTGAAATTTACGGTCCAGCGGCAAAAGCAGGAGGTGCACCATGGAGAGCATCATCACCATGCCCATGGCAGCCTAGAAAGCATCGCCAGGGCGGTGAATGGCAGCGATTTCTCCCAGAAAATCAAGGACAGAGCCATGTCCGTATTTGACGTAATTATTGATGCAGAGGCAGAAGTCCATGGCGTCAGCCGGGAGGAGGTCCATCTGCACGAGGTGGGCGCAGTGGACGCCATCGTGGATATCACGGCGACGGCGGTTCTGCTGGACATGCTCCAAATTGACGATATTATCTGCGCGCCGGTCAACCTGGGCGGAGGCACGGTGCGGTGCGCCCATGGGCTGATGCCGGTGCCTGCGCCAGCTACGGCGTTGCTGGTGAGAGGACGCAGAGTATACGGAGAAGCTGACATAGGGGAATTGACGACGCCCACGGGAGCGGCGTTGCTCTCCCTGGCAAGGGACGGCGACATGCCAGCAGGCCTTATTGAAAGGACGGGCTTTGGCTTTGGCAAAAAGGAGATTGGGCGGGCAAATTGTGTCCGCGGGCTGCTGATTCGCACGGCAGAGGTAGAAGGCCAGGAAAAGGTGGCGGAGCTGGCAGCGAATATTGACGATATGACCGGGGAAGAGCTGGGCTTTGCCATGGAGCAGTTGCTGGAGGCAGGCGCTTTGGACGCATGGACGGTTCCCATTACCATGAAAAAATCTCGGCCGGCAGTTACGCTGAAGGTGATCTGTGCTGCGGCTGACGCAGAAAAAATGGCAGAATGTATGTTTCAGCATACGACGACGCTGGGAATCCGCTGGACGGAAAAGAGCAGATTTGTTCTGGAGAGGAAAGTGAAACGGGTGGAGACGCCCTTTGGAGCGATTGACGTAAAAATTTCTAACAGGGGTGCAAAGCCGGAATACGAGCAGGCCGCAGCTGCGGCGCGGAAAGCTGGTGTTCCCTATAAGACGGTATACAACAGCGCAATGGCGGCTGTAAAAGATTTGGAGGTATAGATGAAAGAGACGGTTTTGGTAATCGACTTCGGGGGACAGTATAACCAGCTGATTTGCAGGCGGGTAAGAGAGCTGAATGTGTATTGCGAGCTTCTGCCCTGCGATATCACCTATGAAAAGGTGATGGAATACCGCCCCATTGGCATTATTCTGACGGGGGGGCCGAAAAATGTCTATGGAGAAAATGCGCCCAAATGCGACCAGCGCATTATTAACTCTGGCATTCCGGTATTGGGCATTTGCTATGGTAGCCAGCTGCTGGCTTACACGTTGGGCGGAGAGGTTTCTCATGCGCCCCAGGGCGAGTATGGCAAGACAGACATTGCGTATGAGACGGAAAATATTCTGTTTCAGGAGATGGAGGGAAACTCTGTCTGCTGGATGAGCCATATGGACTATGTCAGCAAGGCGCCAGAGGGCTTTGCTGTTTCGGCCAAAACGGCCAATTGCCCGGTGGCAGCCTTTGGCAGCGACGAAAAGAGGATTTATGGCGTCCAGTTTCACCCAGAGGTAATGCACACGGTAAACGGGACGCAGATATTGCGGAACTTCCTCTACAGCGTATGTCATGCAAAGGGAGATTGGACCATGGCGTCCTTTGCCGTAACGGCAGTAGAGGAAATTCGCAAAAGGGTAGGAAACAAGAAGGTGCTTCTGGCCCTATCCGGCGGTGTAGACTCCTCGGTGGCGGCTGTTTTGCTTCATAAGGCAATTGGCAAGAACCTGATGTGCATCTTTGTAGACCACGGTTTGCTCCGCAAAAATGAGGGAGACGAGGTCATGCAGGTTTATCAGGGCGAATACGACATGAATATTACCCGGGTCAACGCACAGGAGCGGTTTTTGAGCAGATTGGCAGGCGTGGTTGAGCCGGAGGCAAAGCGGAAAATCATCGGCGAGGAGTTTATCCGCGTATTTGAGGATGAAGCAAAGAAGGTGGGCAAGGTAGACTTTTTAGCCCAGGGAACCATTTATCCTGACGTAATTGAAAGCGGAAAGGGAGATGCTGCCCTGATTAAAAGCCACCACAACGTTGGCGGCCTGCCTGATTATGTGGATTTTGAAGAGATTATCGAGCCGCTGCGTGACCTGTTTAAGGATGAGGTTCGCGCATTGGGCGAGGAGCTGGGCATTCCGCGCCATATGGTCTGGCGGCAGCCCTTCCCGGGCCCGGGATTGGCGATTCGCGTCATCGGAGACGTAACCGAGGAAAAGCTGGCGATTTTGCGAGAGGCGGACTATATTCTGCGGGACGAAATTGCCAAGGCAGAGCTGGACAAGACAATTTGGCAGTATTTTGCCGTATTGACGGGGATGCGGAGCGTAGGCGTCATGGGCGACGAAAGAACCTATGACTACACCATAGCGCTGAGAGCTGTGACCAGCGTGGACGGCATGACGGCCGATTGGGCAAGAATCCCTTACGACGTGCTGGAGAGGATTTCGAACCGTATCGTCAACGAGGTAAAGCATGTGAATCGGCTGGTATATGATATTACGAGCAAACCGCCGGCAACGATCGAGTGGGAATGAGAAGGGGCGCAAAGAGTATAGCCCTGCGGCGAACAATAAAATAGAACTGGACAGCAGCAGAGAAACATCTCTGCTGTTGTTTTTTGCAAAAAGGGCTTGCTTGTGACGTAACGTCATGTTTTATACTGGAGAACAAGGAGGAGAGGAGAGAATGGCAAACAACAGAGCGACCCCACCAGGGTATATGACGGTAGGGGAGGTGGCGAAAAAAATGGGCGTCTCCGTCCGCACCCTGCAATATTATGACAAAAAGGGGCTATTGCCACCCTCGGCAGAAAGTGAGGGCGGGCGAAGACTGTATACGGATAAGGACGTTATTAAGTTGCACCAGATTTTATCCCTGAAATCTCTTGGCTTTTCCCTGGAGGACATCAGGGAACGGCTGATTTCTCTCAATACGCCGGAAGAGGTGGCCAAGGCACTGACAGAGCAGGCCGACATGCTACGTGCGAAAATCAAACAGTGGGAAGAGGCCCTGAGAGCAATCGAGGCGCTCCGCGGAGAGGTGATGCAAATGAAAACGGTAAATTTAAAGAAATATGCGGATATTATCGTCAATTTGCAAATGAAAAATGAGTATTACTTTTTAATTAAGCACTTTGACGACGAAACGCTGGAGCATATCCGCAAAAAGTTCGATGCGGAAAGCGGCAAGGCCTTTATCCGAAGGTTTGCGCTGCTGAGCGACAGGATTTTGGCGCTGCAGCAGGCAAATGTCCCGCAGGATAGCGAAGAGTGCCAAAGCATAACCAAGGAGTTTTGGGAAATGGTCTTGGAATTCACGGGCGGAGATATGACCATGCTTGCAAGGCTGACAGAAATAGGAAGCTTTACAGGGGAACCAAAGGATTGGATAAAAAAGCAGACCGCTGTCAACGCCTATATCGGGCCTGCGCTGGAGATATACCTGAATAGGCTGGGGGCCAATCCATTTGAGGGGGAGAAACAATGAAACAGGCAATAGCAATCAGCGGGCTATGGAAAAGCTACGGAGAACATGCGGTCTTGAAAGGGCTGGATTTGTGCATCGCAGCGGGGGAATGCTTTGCCCTTCTGGGGGTCAACGGAGCGGGAAAGACGACGGCGCTGGAATGCATGGAGGGACTGAGAAAATACGACAAGGGGAGGATTGAGGTATCGGGCAAGCTGGGGATTCAGCTGCAAGCCGCCTCGCTGCCGGCCTGCATCAGGCCTATGGAGGCGGTCAGGTTGTTCGCAAAGTGGAACGGGGCGCCCTTGGACAACGCCATGCTGCAAAGGCTGGGCATCCGGGAAATGGGGAAAAAGCAATACGCCCAGCTTTCCACCGGGCAGAAAAGACGGCTGCATTTGGCGCTGGCGTTGATTCCCAGCCCGGATATTGTCTTTCTGGACGAGCCGACAGCAGGCCTGGACGTTGAGGGAAGGCGCTTGCTTCATGAGCAAATCAGGATGCTGAAAAGCCAGGGGAGAACAATCGTCCTGGCCAGCCACGATATGGCAGAGGTAGAGGCCCTCTGCGACAGAATCGCCATATTAAACGAGGGGAAAATTGCGTTCTGCGGCACGTCGGCAGCCCTGAGCCAACGGCTGGGGAAGAAATATCTGATTCATATCAGGACAAATCGAGAAAGCAGGACGCTCCAGGCAGAGCGCATTGGCGAGGCGCTTCTGGCTCTGCTGGAAGCGCAAAGAGAGCAGGGCGAGGAGCTTCTAGACATCCGAATCGACCGGGGCACTCTGGAGCAGCATTTTTTAGAAATAGCCGGGAGGACAAAAAAATGAGCGCGTTTTTATATGGATTCGCCTTACAATGGAGGCTGGACGTCAGGAGCAAATCCCTGTTGCTTACCTACTATGTCGTCCCTCTTATCTTTTTTTTGCTGATGAGCGGCATTTTTATTTCGGTTATGCCGGAAATGCGGGATACCCTCATTCCATCCATGACGGTAATGGGGGTATCTATGGGGACGTCCATCGGCTTTCCTTCGTCTCTGGCAGAGGCGTATCAAAGTGACGTGAAAAAGGTATACGCTGCCAATGGCGTGCCGCTGTGCTTCAGCTGGATGGCGATGTTTCTTTCCTCTATGGTTCATCTGTTGCTCATGTGCCTGCTGATTATGCTCATTGCGCCAATGGCCTTTGGCGCGGCGTTGCCGGAAAATATTCCGCTGTTTTTTGCAGCCCTGGCCATTTACATTGCCGCATCGTTAGGCGTGGGGAGCGTACTGGGCCTGGCAGTCAGGCAGCAGGGGAAGCTGACTATGCTGGCGCAGCTGGTGTTTTTGCCTTCGGTGATGCTCTCTGGCATCATGTTTCCGGCGGAGCTGCTGCCCAGATTTTTGAAGGGGCTGGGGCAGATGTTCCCTGCAACGTGGGGCTATAGGGCACTGCTGGATCATGGGTTTCGGATGGAAAACCTGTGGTATTTTGCGGCGGTACTCGTTCTTGCGGCGGTTACCTGCGGCATTCTGCTGAAGAGGCAAAGGGCCAGATAACGAAAGAAAAAGATGCCCCGGGGCGGTTGCTCTGTTAACAAAAAAGCGGCAGCCTCTGGCGAGAGCCGAAGAGACTGCCGAAAAAAGAGAAGTTGCCGCGGGGAATTAGGCTGTTTTCCCGGTATAAAGCTGGTAATAACGGCCCTTTTCCGCCATGAGCTGGTCATGGGTGCCCCGCTCGATAATCCAGCCCTGCTCCAGCACCATGATGCAGTCCGAATTTTTAACGGTGGAGAGACGATGGGCGATGACAAAGGTGGTGCGGCCCTGCATCAGCCGATCCATGCCCTCCTGCACTAGTGCCTCGGTGCGGGTGTCGATAGAGGAAGTTGCCTCGTCCAGAATTAATACTGGCGGGTCGGCCACGGCTGCCCTGGCAATGGAGAGCAGCTGCCGCTGGCCCTGACTCAGGTTGGCGCCGTCTCCCGTCAGGACGGTCTGGTAGCCATCGGGCAGCCGGCGAATGAACCCGTCTGCATTGGCCAGCCGGGCAGCGGCCATACACTCTTCATCGGTGGCATCCAGACGCCCATAGCGGATATTTTCCAGCACAGTGCCGGTAAACAGATGGGTATCCTGCAGCACTATGCCGAGGGAGCGCCGCAAATCCGCCTTTTTGATTTTGTTGATATTGATGCCATCATAGCGGATTTTGCCGTCGGCAATGTCGTAAAACCGATTAATCAGGTTGGTAATAGTGGTTTTTCCGGCGCCAGTGGAGCCGACAAAGGCGATTTTTTGCCCGGGTGTGGCGTAAAGCTGAATATGGTGCAGCACGATTTTATCGGCATCATAGCCGAAATCCACGTCGTTAAAGGTGACGTCGCCCTGTAGCCTGGTATAGGTAACGGTGCCGTCCGCCCGATGGGGATGGCGCCATGCCCAGAGGCCCGTCCGCTGGGGCGTTTCAGAGAGACTTCCGTCTGGGCTTTCTACTGCGTTGACCAGCTCCACATAGCCGTTATCTGCCTCAGGCTTTTCATCCATTAAATCGAAAATACGCTGCGCCCCTGCCATAGCCATGACGATGCTGTTGGTCTGCTGGCTGATTTGGCTGACAGGCTGGGTCGCATTTTTATTCAAGGTTAGGAAGGAGACGAGCGTCCCCAGGGTCAGCCCCGTATAGCCACCTAGCGCCAGCAGGGCCCCGGCTACAGCGCAGAGCA
>DBGCIZ010000293.1:0-8945 GCA_048355355.1 Christensenellaceae bacterium
ACTACAGTAGGGCCGGAGCAGGAATACTTCCTCATCGACCGGGAAATGTACGACAAAAGGCCAGACCTGAAATATACGGGCCGGACCCTGTTTGGCTCCAAGCCCCCCAAGGGACAGGAGCTGGACGACCACTACTTTGGCGCCATTAAGCCGAGAGTGGTGGACTATATGGCGGACCTGGATGAGCGGCTCTGGAGGCTGGGCATTCTGGCAAAGACGAAGCATAACGAGGTGGCGCCTGCCCAGCATGAGCTGGCCCCCATTTTCACCACGACAAACTTGGCCACAGACCATAACCAGTTGACCATGGAGATTATGAAAAAGACGGCAAAGGACCACGGCATGGCCTGCTTGCTCCACGAGAAGCCCTTTGCCGGCGTCAATGGCAGCGGCAAGCACAACAACTGGTCGATTTCTACGGATACGGGCGTCAACCTGCTGGATCCTGGCAAAACGCCTTATGAAAATGCCCAGTTCCTGCTGTTCCTTTCGGCGGTTATTGCGGCGGTGGATAAAAACCAGGATTTGCTGCGGGTTTCCGTGGCCACGGCTGGCAACGACCACCGTCTGGGCGCAAACGAGGCGCCGCCGGCCATCGTATCCATGTTTGTGGGAGACGATTTAGGCGAGGTTCTGGAGGCGATTGAGACGGGCAAGGACTACCATAAGAACGGCTCCTCTACCTTGAATATCGGCGTAGACGTGCTGCCCAATTTCGCCAAGGACACGACGGACCGGAACAGAACCTCTCCCTTTGCCTTTACGGGGAACAAGTTTGAGTTCAGAATGCTGGGCTCTCAGCTCTCCATCGCCTGCCCCAACTATATCTTAAACACCATTGTGGCAGACGAACTGAAAAACTTTGCAGACGAGCTGGAGCAGGCGGAGGATTTCAACGCAACGCTGAACGAGCTGATTAAGCGGACCATTACGGAGCATAAGCGCATCATCTTCAACGGCAATAACTACTCTGAGGAATGGGTGCAGGAGGCAGAGCGCCGCGGCCTGCTGAACATGAAATCGACGGTGGAGGCCCTGCCCCACTATGTGGACCAGAAGAATATCGATTTGTTCGCCAGACACGGCATTTTCACCAAGGAAGAGGTGGAATCCCGCTATGAGATTTTGATGGAAAGCTACGCCAAGACCATTAACATCGAGGCCCTGACCATGCTGGAGATGGCCAGAAGGGATATTCTGCCCGCAGTGATGGCCTACGTCAAGGAGCTGACAGAGGCGGTGGCCGTGAAAAAGTCGGTCAGCAGCGAAATTTCCGTCAGCGCAGAAATGGAGCTGATTACCAAGCTGTCCTCCCTGTGCGAGACGTTTATTGCAAACATTGACGCGCTGGATAAGACCGTTTTGGCGGCGAAGTCCATTGAGGATCAGATTGAGGCGGCTAAGTTCTACTATACGGATGTGTTCAAGGCCATGACGGAGCTGCGGGAAATCGGCGACGAAATGGAGGTCTACACCAGCGCTGAATACTGGCCCTACCCGACCTATGGGGAAATGCTGTTCAGCGTGTAACCAAGACGAATTGACAGGCAATCTAAAATCGGCATGCCGGCGATAAAGGCGGGGGAGTGCGCGCCTCCCCTGCTACCAAAGCAAAAAAGGTTAGAGCGCACCGCGAGAGGGGTTGCGTGAAATAATTTTCAGGAGGGATGCTTTTATGTTCTCATCAGTTGATACCATTTGGGTGCTGGTGGGTGCGGCGCTGGTATTCTTTATGCAGGCAGGATTTGCCATGGTAGAAGCCGGCTTTACGCGCGCTAAGAATGCGGGCAATATCGTGATGAAAAATCTGATGGATTTTGCTATCGGTACACCCGTATTCTGGATTCTTGGCTTTGGCCTCATGTTTGGGGCGGGTAGCGGCTTTATTGGCTGGCTAGACCCCACCATTCAGGCAGACTACACCTTTTTGGGCCTCACCGTTCCCATGCCGGTGTATATCATCTTTCAAACGGTATTCTGTGCTACGGCAGCCACTATTGTATCTGGCGCTATGGCAGAGCGGACCAAATTTTCGGCCTATTGCGTCTATAGCCTGGTTATCAGCGCGGTGATTTACCCCATTTCAGGCCATTGGATTTGGGGCGGCGGCTGGCTCTCTGAGTTGGGCTTCCATGATTTCGCTGGCTCGACGGCAGTGCACATGGTGGGCGGCATGGCGGCTTTAGTAGGAGCGAAGATACTGGGCCCCAGAATTGGAAAATACGGAAGGGATGGAAAGCCTCGGGCAATTCCTGGTCACTCTATCACGCTAGGAGCGCTGGGCGTGTTTATCCTCTGGTTCTGCTGGTTCGGCTTTAACGGCGGCTCTACGATTTCCATGACAGGGGACGAGACCATGACCACGGCGGGGAATGTGTTTGTAAACACCAACCTGGCAGCGGCTGTGGCAACAGTGGCGACGATGCTGTTTACCTGGATCAAATATGGAAAGCCGGATGTATCCATGACCTTAAACGGCTCTCTGGCAGGCTTGGTAGCCATTACGGCAGGCTGCGACATGGTATCTCCCGTGGGAGCGGCTATTATCGGTTTGATTGCAGGAGTTGCGGTGGTGCTCATCATCGAATTTGTAGATAAGAAGCTGAAGATAGACGACCCAGTAGGAGCTATCGGCGTGCATTGCGGCTGCGGTGCGCTAGGAACCATTTTGACAGGCTTTTTTGCCATAGACGGTGGCCTGTTCTCTACGGGGTCTTTCGAATTCCTGGGCGTGCAGTGCTTGGGCGTTATAGCGGTTCTGGCTTGGGTAGGGGTAACCATGACGGCAGTATTCTTCCTAATTAAGAAGACAATAGGTCTGCGGGTTTCCAAGCAGGAAGAAATCGCCGGCCTGGATTCTACAGAGCATAATTTGCCCAGCGCATACGCAGATTTCGCCCCTGCGGTTCCTACGCCGAACGGCTTTATGAGAGATTTGAGCGAGGTTCCTGCGGATATTGACAAGGCGGTGCCGGTGGAAACAGCTGCTACGGAATATACGACAGACCCTCACAAGCTTTCTAAGGTGGTTATCGTAGCACGGCAGAGTCAGTTTGAGGAACTAAAGCATGCGCTGGAGGGAATCGGCGTCATGGGAATGACTGTTCAGCAGGTGCTGGGCTGCGGGACGCAAAAGGGCCGCCCGGAGTATTACCGGGGCGTAGCAGTAGAGATGTCCTTGCTGCCGAAGATTAAGATAGAAATCGTGGTGAGCAAGGTGCCGGTGGAGACGGTAGTCGAAACGGCGAAAAAGGCGCTTTATACAGGCCACATCGGAGATGGTAAAATATTTGTCTACCGGGTGGAGAATGTCATAAAGATTAGAACTGGGGAGCAGGGCTATGCAGCGCTGCAGGACGATTAACAATTGAGCCAGTCACAAACCATCATATAACACTTTTCTTGGGGAGAGGGAGCGGCTTTATGCGGCGCCCTCTCTTCCTCTATTTTCTGTGGATTGCAGTAGTTTTCACGTTTACAATTCTGATTCTGGAAACCCAGCGCATAGTATGGTATAATGAGCGCAACGAATTTCACCATGTTAACGGCAGAGCGGCAATGGAAACATGGTACAATGAGAATGATTTCTTTTAAAAAGAGAGGAAGACAACGGAGGGGACTCTATGGCAAGAATGTTTGGAACGGATGGCGTGCGGGGCATAGCCAACGAAAAACTCAATGGAGAGCTGGCCTTTAAGCTGGGCCAGGCCAGCGCAAAGGTGCTGACCGGGGCCGTGCATAAGGCGAGAATCCTAATCGGCATGGACACCCGCATTTCCGGAGACATGCTGGAAAGCGCCCTTGTTGCGGGGATTTGCTCCGCAGGGGCAGAGGCAGATATCCTGGGCGTTATCCCCACGTCGGCGGTGGCCCATCTGACCCGCCAGTATGGCGCGGATGCGGGGGCCATGATTAGCGCATCCCACAATTCCTTTGAATACAACGGCATTAAATTTTTTAACGGCAACGGATATAAGCTGGCGGACAGCATTGAGGACCAGATTGAAGAGCTGGTCAAAACAGGCATTGGAGAGGATTTGCCCACAGGCCTGATGGTGGGGCGCAGGGTGCGCCTGAAAAATGCGAAGGAGGAATATGCGGAGTTTCTCGCATCCACGATCAAAGAGCGGCTGGACGGGCTGAAGATTGTTTTAGACTGCGCCAACGGCTCAGCGTCCGTCATTGCGCCCTCTCTGTTCCGCAAGCTGGGGGCGGAGGTGTTTGCCTACCATTATTCCCCCGACGGCACGAATATTAACGACAATTGCGGCTCCACCCATCCCAAGCATCTGCGCCTGCTGGTGCAGGAAATGGGCGCGGACGTGGGTCTGGCCTTTGACGGAGATGCAGACAGGATGATTGCCGTAGATGAGCGCGGCCTGCTGGTAGATGGGGATAAGGTCATGGCGATTTGCGCTGTGGACATGAAGGAGCGCGGTCTGCTGGCAAAAAATACGCTGGTGGGCACGGTGATGAGCAATCTGGGCCTGGATATTGCCATGCGGGAGCATGGCATCAACCTGGTCAAGACTGACGTGGGGGATCGCTACGTCCTGGAGGAAATGCTGAAAAGCGGCTATAACCTGGGGGGGGAGCAGTCTGGCCATGTTATCTTTTTGGACCACAACACCACTGGGGATGGCATTTTGACGGCGCTGCAGCTGCTGGCCGTCATGAAGCGGAAGCAGAAGAGGCTCTCCGCCCTGGGCTCGGTGGTGCATATTTTGCCGCAGGTGCTGGTCAACGCCAGGGTAGCGGAGGAGAAAAAGCACGGCTATGAGGACGATGCAGAGATTGCCGCAGCCATTCAGGCGTTGGAGCAGTCCATGGCGGGCAAGGGCAGAGTGCTGATTCGCACGTCGGGCACGGAGCCGCTGGTGCGGGTCATGCTGGAAGGAGAGGACAGGGCTTTCATTGAGAGCGAGGCAGTCAGGCTGGCGAAGCTCATTGAGACAAAATTGGCATAGGAGGATAGGGATATGTGCGGAATCGTTGGATATATTGGGCCGAGAAGGATTGTCCCCGTGTTGACAGGGGGGCTGCAAAAGCTGGAATACCGCGGCTATGACTCGGCAGGCATCGCCTATGTAGAGGATGGCGCGCTGCGGGTCGTAAAGAAAAAGGGCAAGCTGAAAAACCTGACGGATTTGCTTGGGGAGGTAGAGAAGGCGGAGACAGTGGGCATTGGCCATACCCGGTGGGCCACTCACGGAGAGCCCTCGGATATTAACGCACATCCTCATACCAACACGGTAGGGGATTTGGCAGTGGTTCATAACGGGATTATTGAAAACTTTATCAAGCTGAAAAAGTGGCTTCAGGAGAAGGGCATCCGCTTTATCTCGGATACGGATACAGAGGTTGTGGCCCATCTGATTAACTACTACTATCAGGGAGACCTGCGCACTGCCGTCCAAAACGCCATACGGATGATTGAGGGATCCTACGCCCTGGGGGTAATCTGCGCGAAGGAGCCGGATAAGATTGTGGCCGTGCGGAAGGACAGCCCGCTGGTGGTTGGCCTGGGCAAGGGGGAAAACCTGATTGCCTCGGATGTGCCCGCTATTTTGCAATACACCAAGGAGGTTTACTTCCTGGAGGACAATGAAATTGCCGTGGTAGAGCGGGATAAGGTCCGCCTGTTTGACGAATATGGCAACCGGGTTTACCGCGATGCCTTCACAGTGGATTGGGATGTAGCTCAGGCGGAGAAGGCGGGCTATGAGCACTTCATGATTAAGGAGATTCACGAGCAGCCCAAAGCGCTTTACGATACGCTGATGCCCAGAATTCAGAATGGCATTATCGATTTAAGCGACGCGAATATTACGGAGGACCTGGTGAAAAATATTGAACGGGTCACCATTGTAGCCTGCGGAACCGCATCCCATGCAGGCTATGTAGGCAAATATGTCATTGAAAAGCTGGCGCGGATTCCCGTAGAGGTAGACATTGCCTCGGAATTCCGCTATCGCAACCCGATTTTAGGGAAAAACCAGCTGTTCATCGTCATCAGCCAGTCTGGAGAGACGGCAGACACCATTGCCGCCATGCGGGAGGCCCGCAGCAAGGGGCTGAAGGTGGTGGCTATTACCAACGTAAAGGGGAGCACGGTGTCCCGGGAGGCGGACGCAGTGATTTACACCCAGGCGGGGATGGAGATTGCCGTGGCATCCACCAAGGCGTATATCACCCAGCTGCTGGCTCTCTATATGGTCAGCATGGAAATTGCCCGCCTCCGGGGGACGCTGCCCATGGAGGAGTATACCCGCCTGCTGGAGGAGCTGAAGGCCATTCCGGAAAAGGCGAAACAGGTAATTGAGCGGAAGGATGGCATCCAAAAGCTGGCATCCCAGCGGTTTATGGAGGAGCATGCCTTCTTTATCGGCCGCGGGCTGGACTATTATCTGGCCATGGAGGGCTCTCTCAAGCTGAAAGAGGTCTCTTATGTCCACTCTGAGGCCTATGCCGCGGGAGAATTGAAGCACGGCACCATTGCCCTCATTGAGGAGAATACGCTGGTGGTGGCGCTGGTGACCCAAAAGGCCCTGCTGGATAAGACGGTAAGCAATATCAAGGAGGTTAAGGCCCGGGGCGCCTATGTCTATGCCGTTGTGCAGGAGCAGTATGCGGACGCAATTCGGGAGCAGGTAGACGCCATGTTTATTTTGCCAAATGTAGAGGACCTGTTTGCCACTATGCTGACGGTCATCCCCACCCAGATGCTGGGGTATTATGCGGCAGTGATGAAGGGATGCGATGTGGATAAGCCGAGAAACCTTGCCAAGAGCGTTACCGTGGAATAAAGACGGGAATCAAAAAGCCCCCTCAGAGGGGGCTTTTTTTGCACTATCAAACAGCTGACGGAAGGAGGCGAATGTGCAAAACAGGGAAATGCTAATCCAAAATCATTTTTTCCAAAAGCGCCCGCGCTGCTGCGTCAAAGGCAGCCTCGTCCTCGCAGCCAGAGAGCCGTTTCCCGCGGCGGTGAAGCTCCTCCCCCACAGCCAAAAGGCCCAGAAAAAAATTGCCGTTTTCAGGCGACGCCAGCCACAGGCGGCGCAATTCCACACCGGTGGAAATTAGGATATCGTCGGGAAGAGAGCGCAACTCCTCCTGCATTTCCTCTGAGAGAAAGGGTTTGTCCATATGCTGCCTCCTGTATATAAGGAAGCTTACAATATATAAAACGAGATGTAAACTGAATCCCCATTTAATTACCAGTCCAATCTATGGATATTTATACGGAAGGGACTGGAATTTTGGAGAAGAAAATGCGCGCCGCCCCGGAAAAAGTCCTTGAAAGCTGGATGTAGCGAAGTGGCGCGCGAATAAATATTCGCCTATAAAAGGCGCTGCCTCTGGCAGGACAATTTTGCCTTCCTTATTTTTCCTGTAATGTGGCGCACTCCTCCAGCTCTGCCAGCCAGCCCTCTGGGCAGGCATCGCTGGGCATACGCCAGTCGCCCCGGGGAGACAGGGTGGCGGAGCCCACCTTGGGGCCGTCCGGCAGGCAGGAACGCTTGAACTGCTGCTGGAAAAACCGCCGGATAAAGACCTTCTGCCATTTTAAGATGGTTTGGGCGTCAAACACGCCGGCAAAGGACTGGTTAGCCAGCCGGTTTGCCTTGGCGGGGGAAAAGCCCCGCCGAATCATATAATAGAGGAAAAAGTCGTGAAGGTCGTAGGGGCCGACGACGTCCTCGGTAATCTGAGAGATGACGCCATCCTTAGCGGGGAGAAGCTCTGGGCTGACGGGAGTATCCAGAATATCCTGAAGCACCTGGGCTTGGCGCACGTCGCCGCAGGACTCCGCCACATAGCCAACCATATAGCGAACCAATGTCTTGGGGACGCCGGCGTTGACGCCATACATGGACATATGGTCCCCGTTATAGGTAGCCCAGCCGAGAGCCAACTCGGAAAGATCCCCCGTGCCGACGACAAGGCCGCCCTCATCGTTGGCCAAATCCATCAAAACCAGGGTCCGCACCCGGGCCTGAGCGTTTTCGTAGGCGACGTTCATGTCGCCCTCAGGGTGGGAAATGTCGGCCAGATGCTGGGAGACTGTTTTCGCAATGTCGATGCACCGGAAGGACACGCCTAAGGCCTCGCAAAGGGCCTCCGCATTGGAGCGGGTGCGGACGGTGGTGCCAAAGCAGGGCATAGTGACGGCCAGCACGTCCGTCCGGGGCCGCCCAGCCAAATCAACAGCCCGGCAGGCCACCAAAAGGGCCAGGCAGGAATCCAGCCCCCCTGAGATGCCTACCACCAGACACCGGGAGCGAGTATGCTCCAGCCGCTTTTTCAGGCCATGGGCCTGCATGGCGAAAATCGCCTCGCAGCGGAGGTCTCTATCGGCCTCGTCTCCGGGGACAAAGGGACGCATGGGATATTGGCGGGAAAGGGGCGTCTCCCGCAGGGGCAGGCGGAAGGAGATTTTCTCAAAGCCCTCCTGCCGCAGAGGCGGGAAGGTGTTCATGCGCCGCCGCTCATATTGGAGGGATGCCACATCTAAATCGGCATAGACGATGCCGTTTTGGAAGAGGCGGCTCTCTGCCAGAATAGCGCCGTTCTCGCAAATCAGGTCATGGCCGGCAAAGACCATGTCTGTGGTGGACTCGCCATCTCCTGCGTCCGCATACAGATAAGCGCAGAGGAGGCGCGCAGACTGGCTTTTTACCAGCTCCCGCCGGTAGGCATCCTTGCCCACGGTTTCATCGCTGGCGGAAAGGTTGCAGAGGACAGTGGCGCCAGCCAGGGCAAGGTTCACAGAGGGAGGGCTGGGAACCCAGAGGTCCTCGCAGATTTCTACGCCCAGGACGAAATCCTCCATGGTCTCGCAGGAGAACAGGAGCTTTTTGCCAAAGGGGCAGGGCTGGCCGCAGAAGGAAACCGTCCGATTCTCCTCCGGCGCAGGGGTAAAGTGGCGCAGCTCGTAAAAC
>DBGCIZ010000294.1:0-10967 GCA_048355355.1 Christensenellaceae bacterium
GGCTTCCTTATATTTCCAGTGGGCGGCAATGCCGTATTCTGCCGTTCGATGCATCTCAAAGGTGCGAATCTGAACCTCAAAGGGCCTGCCATCCTTGCCCAGCAGAGTCGTATGCAGAGACTGATACATATTCTGCTTTGGCACAGCAATATAATCCTTAAACCGCATAGGCAACGGCTTCCAGACCGTATGAACCGCCCCCAGGACACCGTAGCAGTCCTTCACGCTGTCTACAATAATGCGGACGGCCAGCAGGTCGTAAAGCTCGTCAAAGCTCTTCTCCTTTTTCACCATCTTTTTATAGATGCTGTAAATATGCTTTGCGCGGCCCTCAATTTCGTAGTGAATGCCCATTGGGTCGATTTTCTCTTTAATCCGGTCGATAATCTGCTGAATGTAGGCCTCTCGCTCAGCCCGGGTATCCTTCAGCTTATGGGCAATGTCAAAATAAGCATCCGGGTCCAAATATTTTAAAGAGAGGTCCTCAAATTCCCATTTAAACTTATTGATGCCCAGCCGGTGAGCCAAAGGCGCGTAAATCTCCAGCGTCTCCTTGGCCTTTTCCTTCTGCTTCTCCTCGTTTTTATAGCCCAGCGTCCGCATGTTGTGGAGCCGATCCGCCAGTTTGATGATGATAACGCGAATATCCGAGGCCATGGCGACGAACATTTTCCGCATGCTTTCAGCCTGAGCCTCCTCCTTGGACTGAAAGCCGAATTTTTTCAGCTTCGTGACGCCGTCCACCATCCGGGCAATCTCTGGCGAAAACTCGCTTGCCACCTGGTCAACGTCAAAATCCGTATCCTCTGGGACATCGTGCAGCATACCTGCGCAGATGCTGGCCCCGTCCAGCCCAAGCTCCGCTAAAATGCGCACCACCGCATAGGGATGGATAATATACGGCTCGCCGGAGTTTCGCTTTTGCCCCTCGTGGGCCTTTTCTGCTATGGCGAAGGCCTTTTCTATTAACTTGTCGTCTTTATACATCGGAAAATCCGCGATAAAGCTTTGATAGTATTCAGACATACGGACGAACTTCCTCTCTCTTATCTGCTTCCCTCCCGCAGGGCACGCCTTAAATCAGAATAAAGGGCGCTCTGCGCAAAATCCGCCTCGATTCCTTTGTCGATAAACTGTATTTTATCACTTTTTCGCACTTCTATCAACTTTAGCCCGAAAAAAATGTTCAGGGCCACCCACGCCTCCTCTAGGCCTGTGTTTGCCCGCCTTGCGCATGCGCTGGCAAATTGGGAAAGTCTTTCCCACTCTGGTGTTTCCCTTACCACCACTCGCGCTGCCTCTAGCAGCCGGGCCAGCGCCATGTCATCTCCTACGCAGCGCCCTATGATATCAATGTATTCCCCAACCATGCTTTCGTCAAACAAATAGCCGGCATTTTTTCCCTGATAGGCAAAGGCTCCTATGGCAAAGACGTTTTCGTAATTTTTCAAAGCGGCCTCTTCCGGCGCCCTCAACAGCAGGCAGTTTTCCGCAGACCATGGCCGTGGGTCTATGGAAATATATTGGATATTTTCCAGATTCATTTTGCTGGCTACATTCCAGCCTGGCTGGCTGTTGATGACTATGGCGCTGCCAAAGGCAGAGCGCTGGAGGCATTTGCGCAAAGCCGCCTCCATTTCATCCCGTGAGAGCATTGCCTCCCGATTCGCCGTCCAAAATATGCTGAAGCTGTGCAGCTCAGCTGGCAGCTGCCGCAAAAATGTATCCCTTGTCACACCCCTTTGCCCCAACCGCTGGGCGCTTTGAATGATAAATTGCGGCGTCGTCCGCCCCTGAAAGTTATTTTTCCCCAAAGAGCCGCAGAACGCATAGTCTGCCCCCGGCTCTATGGCCTCGGGATAGCGAAAATAGACGAAGTCCGCCCCGCCTGCCGCAAATTTCAAATGTTGCTTTTCCTTTCCCATGTAGGTGATCGCCTCCGGCGTTCTTTGGTGCACCAGAAACACAGGCGCTGGATTATCCTGCCCGAAGGGCTCCAGCTGGTCCAATTGCGTAGTGAGTTCCAGAGTAATCTCCTCCGCTTCAATTTCCTGGTCGTAAACCATCCTGGGGAGAAAACACTCGTCCTCGTATTTCGCCTTTAAATAGGAATCCAGTTTGTCGTTGACCTCCGCCAAATCCTCCTTTTTCATAGAAAGCCCCGCCGCCTGAGAATGTCCACCGAATTTCAAATAGTACCCGGCACACTGGTTCAGCGCGTCGTATATATCCACATTCTCCAGGCTTCTCGCCGAGCCCACCAAAATACCTTCCTGCTCCGCAAATATGACCGTTGGGCGGCAAAACCTGCCTGCCACAGCCGACGCAGCCAGTCCCACCACGCCCTGGGCAAAATCCTCTCCTGCCACCATGATGATGCGCCTTTTTGCCAGCGGAACCTCTTCTGCTACCTGGGCGATCACCTGGTCTGAAACCCGCTTTTGCGCCGCCTGCCGCTGGGCATTCATGGCGCAGATTTTTTCCGCCAGGGCCATGGCCTGGCCTTCCTCCCGCGCCAGCAGGAGGCTCAAGGCCCATTTTGCGTGCTCCATCCTTCCCGCTGCATTAATTCGCGGCACCAGGCCAAAGCTGACGCCATAGGAATCCATCCGGCGAATGTCCAGCCCCGCCATCTGCGCCAGGCACTTTAGCCCTAAGCTGGGGTTGCGCCGAAGCTTTTCAATGCCAAGCCAGGCGATGGCCCTGTTTTCTCCTCTCAGGCTGACGATATCTCCAATGGTGGCGACGCCTGCCAGGTCAATATATGCCATAGCCGCATCCCCCATCAGGGCGCGGGCCGTTTGAAAGGCGACGCCGCATCCACAAATCGATTTATTCTTGTATATCTCTCCCGGCAGCTTTGGGTTCACAATGTAAGGCGTATCTGGCAGCTCGCCGCACTCGTGATGGTCTAAGATAATGACGTCTACCCCCAGTTGCTTCGCCACTGCCACATCGTTGACGCTCCGAATGCCGCAGTCTACCGTGATAATCAGCCCGGCCCCGCCCTGACAAAGCTGGCGAATTGCCGCCTCGTTAGTGCCGTAGCCCTCGCGGAACCGGTCTGGGATGTAGCAGTCTACTCTTGCCCCCAGCGTCTTCAAGCACTGATAGAAAAGAGCGCAGCCGCAGGTGCCGTCTGCATCATAATCGGAATAGACGGTGATGCGCTCCTGCTCCTTGATTGCCCTGTGGATTCTCTCGCAGACAGCGTTCATATTGCGAAAAGAAAAAGGAGAAAGCAGGTCCTCCTCCCTTGGATGTAAAAAAGAGGGAAGCTCCTCCAGGCGAACTCCCCGGCTCATCAAGAGGCTGGCTGCCACGCGGCCCAGGCCGCTGGCCTCCTCAAAGCGTTTGCGCTCCTCCTCTGTATATTCTATTGTATGGCGTCTGACGTACCGCATCCCAATCCCGCCTTATTTAAAATAGATATGAGGCGGTTTTTGGGAACCGCCTCATGCTTTGCTTTCTCTCCGCGCACAAGCTAGCTGATTACCTTTACGCCCTTGTGCTTTTTCTTCTTGCCAAATTTTTCAACCAGCTTCATCCAGATTGGGCCTGCAATAAACAGAGAGCTGAATGTGCCTGCCAGCAGTCCGATAATAATGGGGAAGGCAAAGATTTTTACCGACTCCACGCCGACCACGTAAAGCGCCGTAATCATGATCAATGTGGTAATCGTCGTATTCAGCGTTCTCCCCAGAGTCTGCCGCACGCTCATGCCGGTAATCTGCTCCACAGTGTATTCCCGAGGGTTCAGAATGCTGGTATTCTCCCGAATTCGGTCAAAGACGATAACTGTATTGTTGATGGAATAGCCCACGATGGTCAGGCATGCCGCAATAAAGGTGCTGTCCACCTGCACTTGGAAAATACACATGACGCATATCATGAAAATTACATCGTGAAGCAACGCTACCACTGCGCCGATGCCGGAATACAGGTCAAACCGAATCCAGATATAGATGAGCATCAGTGCGCTTGCGAGCAACACGGAAAAGACCGCGCTGTTAATCAAATCGCCGCTGGCCACGCCGCCAACCGAATCCACGCCAACGTACGTCGCATCGGGATAGACCTGGTTGATTTGCGCCATCACATTGTCTACTAATGTGGTCGTCGCCGATTCATCCCCGGTCACCTGGGTGCGAATAACCGCCTGGGTATTTTCCCCATCGGTAGACTGGGTCACCGTCACCTCGCCTTCGATTCCCTCCGCATTTCTGACTGTCTCCAGCAGCGCGTCGGAGTCGAAGTCTCCGCCCATGTTTACCGTAATCATGGAGCCACCGGTAAAATCAATGCCCACGTTCATCCCGCCATTTATGATTCCCAAAATAACTGCCAGGATGACGACAATAATAATCGGGGCGAAAAACCATTTATAATGCTTTATCATAACGACTCCGCTCCTCCTTCCGTGATCTCCTTTTTCTTTCTCTGCTTTGGCAGATAGATGGATACCGCGTTAGGCGCGATGCCCAAAATCAGCTTCATCAGCAATCTGGTCAGCACCAGCGCGCTGAACAGGGAGACGATGATGCTGATAGCCAGCGTGTAGGCAAAGCCCTTAATAGAGCCAGTTCCAAAAATCATCAGAACGACTGCTGCAATCATGGTTGTGATGTTGGAATCTGCGATGGCCTTTGACGCCTTTTTAAACCCAGCTTTCAGGCTCGCCCGCATAGATTTGCCCGCGTAGTATTCCTCTTTAAACCGGGCAAAGATGATGACATTGGCATCCACGGCCATGCCAACGCCTAGGATAATACCCGCAATACCGGGTAGGGTGAGCTGTATCTCAAAGAGGGCCAGAACAAACAGGACAATGGTGATATAGGCGACAAGCGCAATATCTGCCGCCAAGCCCGGCAGGCGGTAAACCACAATCATAAACAAGAGCAGAATAATTAGACCAATGATACCACCCAGAATGCTGTTATCCAAAGCCTCTACGCCCAGCGTAGCGCTGGTGGACCGCTGCTCTATGGCAGTTAAATCCAGGGGCAGAGCGCCGCTCTCAATCTGCATTGCCAGCTCCGAGGCCGATTCCAAGGTGAAATCGCCCTCAATGACACCTGAGCCATTGGGAATCACGGAATTGACTGTGGGCGCGGAAATCGTCTCCCCATCCAGCACAATCTCAATGACCCCATTGGTAGAGGCCAACTCCTGAGTCGCCTGGGCAAATGCCTCTGCTCCTTCGTCATTCAGCTGGAACTGCACCACATACTGCCCTGTCGTATCCTGCATAGCCGAGGCAGAGATAATCTGCTCGCCCTCTACAATCACCGTCCCATCCTCGTAAGTAAACTCCAGATGAGCCGGCGTTCCGATGAAGTCCACAATCTCGCTGGGATCCTGAATTTCGCTCGTCTCGTTAATCGGCACCTCTACGCGGATTCTATCCGTCCCCTGGCGGGTAATGGTGGCCTCTGTAAAGCCCCTATCATCCAAACGGGAGCGGAAAATCTCCATAGCGCCGTTGATTTTCGTGTCTAAATTCTCTACCTGATCCGCGTTATCCGCCTCGTAAACGATGGTAACGCCGCCGGTTAAATCCAGGCCAAGCCGGATAGCCTGCATGGGCTTAAAATCCCATACGCCCACTGAGACGCCGTTGACCACTAAAAATGTGCATGACCCTATTATCACAATGACCAATAATAGAATCAGCAGATTGCGTACTCTCATGTGATTGTGTCCTCCTCAGTTTCCTCTTTTGCCCTCTATACTCTGTGAAAGTATAAAAAATACGGACTTATATATTATATCTCCAGTCCAAACAATAGTCAATCATTAACAGAAGCCTGGCCAGATGGGCGGCGTTTTACTCCCCAACGCTTATGAACACCCTGGTCAGCTCTCCACTTTCCTTGAGAAAGCTCAAGGCAATCGATGCTGTCTCGCCGCTGGGCAATGTTTTCCTATAAGTGTACTCGTTGTACGCACCCGATTCGCTCTGCAATGGCTCGCCCAAAATTCTGCATCCTCTCGCTTTCCAATAGCTTCGCCAAAGAGCAGCACCGGCTTTGCATTGGCATCTCAATATATTGCAGCATCATTATCACTCCTAGCGCAAAGCTAGCCTCACCCAGATTATTTTTTACCGCAATTCATTTTTTCCAACTGCGGGGCTGCCGGTGCAGGTCGCTGGCCGCATGAAACCAGCTGCGCAACCATAACTCCCGATTTTCGCATTCCCCGCTCCTTTTGGGATTTTACAGCACGTCGAAGAGGCTGATTTGCGCCTGCATGGGCAGACCCTGGAAGCAACCCATCTCCGCCATTTTGTCGATAACCGTCTGGGAGAGCTTCGCCTTCCTCTTGATATCCTCCACGCAGACATAATCGCCGGCCTCTGCCACCTGCTCGAGAGCGTCCGCCGCCTTTTCGCCCAGGCTGGGGATAGCCACAAAGGGCATGCGAATGCCCTCCGGCTCTACCGTATACCTGCGCCCCTTGCTCTTTTTAATGTCCACCGGCAGGAACTGAAAGCCCCTCTGGTACATCTCCAGGGCCATTTCGAGGACAGTGACCGCGTCCTTCTCCGTGGCGGACATGGCGTTTCCCTTAGCCTCGAAATTGTTCATGTTTTCCAAAATCCCCTTGATGCCCCCCTCCACAAAGGAGGTTTCCAGCTTATTGCCGCGGACGGTAAAGAAGGTGGCATAGTATTCCTTGGGGTAATGGACCTTGCAATAGGCGATGCGCAGGGCCATGACCACATAGGCCACGGCGTGGGCCTTGGGGAACATGTAGCCGATTTTCCGGCAGGATTCAATAAACCACTCCTCCACGCCAGCGTCCCGCATGGCCTGCTCGTATTCTTCCTGCTTCTTCTCCTTATGCTTGGCGAATTTTCCCTTTCTGACCGACTCCATGATGAAAAAGGCCGTCCGCTTTTCCACGCCCTTTTTCACCAGATAGTTCATAATGTCGTCTCTGGTGCAGATGGCGCCGCTCAGGGTGGTGACGCCGTTCTGAATCAGGTCCTGGGCATTGCCCAGCCAGACGTCCGTGCCGTGAGAAAGCCCCGAGATTCTCACCAACTCCGCCATAGTCGTGGGCTTGGTGTCCACCAGCATCTGCCGGACAAATTTCGTGCCAAATTCGGGCACGCCCAGGGTGCCCACCTCAATGCCCTTAATCTGCTCCGGCGTAATACCAAGAGCCTCCGTGCTGCGGAACAGGGACATGGTCGCCTCGTCGTCGAGAGGGATTTTCGTTGCGTCCAGCCCGGGGATGATGTCCTCCAGCATTCTGATAATAGTGGGATTATCATGCCCCAGTACGTCCAGCTTAATCAGGATGTCGTGCATGGAGTTAAAGTCAAAGTGGGTTGTGATAATGTCCCCCTCAACCTTGCCTGCCGGCTTTTGGATGGCGGTGAACTCGTAAACCTCCCTGTCCTTTGGCACGATGACTACGCCGCCGGGATGCTGGCCTGTGGTGGCCTTTACCCCGCAGCAACCCTTGGCAATCCGGCGAATCTCCGCGTTGGGGACAGTCCTGCCCCGCTTCTCAAAGTATTTTTTCACAAAGCCAATGGCCGTGTTGTCCTGAATGGCGGAGATGGTTCCCGCCCGGAACACGTGCCCCTCTCCAAAGACCTCCTCCACGAATTTGTGAGCCGTGGGCTGGTATTCTCCAGAGAAGTTCAAATCAATATCGGGAACCTTGTCCGCGTCAATGCCGAGAAAGACCTCGAAGGGAATATCGTACCCGTCGGACTCATACTCTGCCCCGCAGATAGGGCAATTTTTCTTCGGCATGTCCACGCCGCAGCCATACTTATCGTCAACATTAAAATCAGAATGGTGGCACTTTGGGCAGCGATAGTGGGGCGGCAGGGGATTTACCTCCGTAATGCCCGCCGCATAAGCTGCCAGAGAGGAACCGACGGAGCCTCTCGACCCTACCAGATAGCCGTCTGACATGGACTTTTCCACCAGCTTCATGGCAATCCAGTAGAGGACGGCAAATCCATTTCTGATGATGGAATCCAGCTCCCGCTCCAGGCGGGCGGCAATCAGCTCCGGCAGGTCCTCCCCGTAAAGGCTCCTGATTCGCTCATAGGAAATCCGCCGCAAGTCCTCGTCCGCGTTCTCCACTTCCGGCATGGCGGTCTCCCCGGGGAACAGCTCAATTTCCTCTGTCATGTCTGCAATGGCGTTGGTGTTGGTGATAACCACCTCCCTGGCCAGCTCCTCCCCCAGATAGGCGAACTCTGCCAGCATCTCGTCCGTGGTCTTAAAGTGAAGGGGCGTGATATTGTCCACATCCTTAAAACCTACGGAATCCATGACCACAGAGCGGAACAGGCCGTCCTTCTCGTCGAGAAAATGGGCATCCGTTGTGGCCACGGTCATCTTCCCCAGGGATTTGCCAATGCTGATAATTTTCCTGTTGATGTCGTTTAGCTGCTCCACACCGCTGACCATGCCCTCCCGCACGAGAAACATGTTGTTGCCGTTGGGCTGAATCTCCAAATAATCGTAGAAGGACGCTACCTTTTTGAGAGTTGCGTCGCTTTCCCCCGCCAAAACAGCCCGGTACAGCTCCCCCTGCTCGCAGGCTGAGCCGACGATGAGCCCCTCCCGATATTTCTTAATGTAGCTTTTGGGGATACGGGGCCGCTTGTGGAAAAATTCCAGATGGGCGTAGGAAACAAGGCGGTATAGGTTGACCAGTCCCGTCTTGTTTTTGCATAAAAGTATGGTATGGTAGGGGCGGGCCTTGTTGCTGAGGGCGCCGCTGCCCAGCTCATTCAGCCCGGCAAAGGTGGAAATTCCCTTCTCCTTCAGCTCCTCAAACATCTTCACCAGAATCTGCGCCGTAGCTCTCGCGTCGTTGACTGCCCGATGGTGCTCCAAGGGAATCTTGTAGTGCTCCGCCAGTTTGTTCAGCTTGTGCGATTTCATCTCCACCAGATGCGCCCGGGCTACCGCCAAAGAATCCAGCACATCGTTGGCAAACTCCACTCCCTCATGGTTCGTGAACACAAAGGAGGTGTCGAAGGCCGCGTTGTGAGCTACTGCCGGCGCATCCCCCAAAAATTCCTTAAAGGCCAGCAATGCGGTCAGCGTATCCGGCGCGTCCTTAACCATGTCCTGAGTGATGCCTGTGAGCTCGGTAATTTTCTCGCTGATAAACTTTCCCGAGTTGACAAAGGTGTGAAAGGCCCCAGTTTCCTCCCCATTTTTGATTTTCACTGCGCCGATTTCCGTAATGCCGCAGGTGGCGGGGCTGAGCCCCGTGGTTTCAATATCGAATACGACAATTTCGTCGACAAAGCCGTGGTCCGCTTCGCCGGAGTAGACCTGGACGCCGTCGTCCACCATATAGGCCTCCATGCCGTAGATAATTTTCACGCCGTGCTGCTTTCCTGCTCCGGCTGCCTCCGGGAACGCCTGCACTACCCCATGGTCCGTAATGGCGATGGCCTTATGTCCCCATTTTGCTGCCTGGGCCACATAGGCCGATGCGGAAGTGACGGCATCCTTGGCGCTCATGGTCGTATGCAAATGCAGCTCTACCCGTTTTTCCTCGCTGGTGTCTTTGCGTACCGGCTTCTCCCGCTCCTCCAGTGCGGTAACGCCGAAAAGATTGTCCTTTTTATAATTGTCATATTCCAGGGTTCCCATGGCGCAGAATACCTTCCCCGGCTTAATGGCAGAGAGCGCCTCCTCGTGGTCTCCAGTCATAAAAATTTTACAGGGCAGAGTAGAATCGTAGTCCGTAATGGCAAATTCTGCCACTGTATACTTGCCGTCGCTGAGGAGCCTGACCTCGCTCTCCGTCACCTCTCCCTGAATAGCGGTGGTCGCGCCCAGGGCCACCTGGCTCACTGGCACGACGCCTGCCGTCACTGGCGTCTCCAGAGGGCTCTTTCTCCGCCGCCGGCCCTGGAATCCGCCGGAGCCTGGCTTTTTGCCCTCCTGCTTCCGCTCCGGGCCGTTCACCTGTCTGGGCGCCGGCGCTGTCTCCGCTTTTTGTGGAACTTGCGCCGCTGCCTTCTCGTCGTAAATATACTGGTCAAAAAAGTCGCTGGCAGACTCTGTCTCTGCCTGGTCAAACTGGCGGTTGATAAAGCTGCCTACGTGAATTTCCATGTCAAAGCTTGTTTTAAAGTAGTCCTCTACCTTCTGAAACACGCCCAGCTTTTTAAATAGCTCGGGCCCGATGCTAATTTCATAGTTGCACTCAATGGTCACCTCAGGCCCCTCCCGCCGGATGCGGCATCCGTCTACAAAGGGCACCAGCGCAGGATAGTCTGCCACAATGCACTCCTTGAATATTTTTTCAAAGAGCCTGTTGTCCTGCTTCAGCTGGTCTGACGGCTGCCGGATGGCAATATCCAGCCGCCCTGCGTACGCCCGCATTTCACTCAGCAAAAACCGCTTCAAGGAAAGCACCTGTCCCGTAGTCATGGTTCGATCTGATTTCAAAAACATAATGTATCTGCCCCGCGGCATGCTATATGCCATATGGTCAAAGGAAATATAGCTATATTTCCCCTGCTTTTTTCTAAGAATTTCCTCAATAATTCCCCGGCCGGCATCTCGCCTGCTCTGTGCCGATTCCATCTGGCTTCCCTCTCCCTGTTTCCCGTTTCTCAAAGGCTTTTCAAAACTCGCCGAAATTCCTCTAAAAGCTCCCTCTCCGGCAGTTTTTTATAAATCTGGCCCTTTAAAAAAATGAGCCCTTCGCCCCTGCCGCCGGCAATGCCAATGTCCGCGTCCCGCGCCTCGCCCGGCCCGTTGACAGCGCAGCCCATAACGGCAATTTTTAGGGGCTTGTCTATTTCTTTGGCAATCTGGCTCACCTTTTTTGCCAGCGTCTCCAAATCGATTTTCGTCCGTCCGCAGGTGGGGCAGGAGACCACCTCCGGCCCAAAGCTGCGCAGCCCCGCATACTTCAAAATTCCCTTTGCAATAGCAATCTCCTCCACCGGGTCTCCCGTC
>DBGCIZ010000295.1:0-2899 GCA_048355355.1 Christensenellaceae bacterium
GGACAGATTTCCCCTTCTATTATCTCAACACCTTTCCATTGACACAGCGTTCTTATTATTTCTCGAATTGCTTCTTTCTTTTCGTTAAAAAATACTTTCCTTCGATATTTTGGTGCAAACACTACATGATATTTGCAATTCCATTTTGTATGTGCTAAGCTTTTTACGTCTGTATTTTGTTTTGACATGATACAGTCCTCCTAATGTGTTTTTATTACGTAACTGGCAGGTCACGCTTTTATTATACACATTAGGAGTTTTCATTTTTTCATACATCGCTTAAGCTTTCACGGAACCTCGCGACTATCGCGTGGTTTTCTTGATACAAGAAAAAGGCGGGCGCATTCTATTGCGCTCGCCCTTGTTTATCTTTTTCCAAACGAAAGCAAAGGTGAATCATCGCTATGCAATCCATAGAAACCTGCCGTCTGGCGCTGGTCCCCGTCTCCATGCAGCATGCTTCGGATATCCTCCGGCATTTTACTGCCTGCATCGCTGCCTATATGCTTCCATCTCCGCCCCAGAATCTGGACGAGACCCGCCAGATTGTGAACCGCTTTATTCAGCAGCGGTTGGCCCATACAGACTATACCTATGCCGTGACTCTGAAAGCTGACGGCTCTTTTTTGGGGATAGCCAGCTTGGAGCACTGCCAAAGCGCCCGGCCTGAGCTGGGCATTTGGCTCCAGGCTGCCGCCCATGGGCGCCACTATGGCCGGGAGGCGATTGGCGCTCTCCTGTCCTATGCGGCTATCCTAGGCCTTGCTACGGTATATTACCCCGTAGATACGCGAAATATCGCCAGCACAAAAATCCCTCTGTTCTATGGCGCTGCCTTGTCTGAGCCTGCCCGGCCCGTTTTAACGCAGGATGGCAGAACCCTCTTGCTGGAATGCTATGCCATTTCCGTAGCTACAGCTTTAGGACAATCCCCGCAACCGCTCCGATAGCAATATACACAACGGGATGAATCCGGCTCAGCTTTTTGACGAACTGGGCCCCTAAAATCACTGCAAAGACTACCACAGATACCCAATGGATTGAGGCAAATACGCCAGCCCCCGCCGCAAAGGCCGTTGAGTCAAATAGCGCCATGGCAATCACGGAGAAGCCAGCTGCGCCGATCAACCCAGTCACCGCCGGCCGCAGCCCCATAAAGACGTCGCCGACAATCTGGTTTTCGTTAAATCTCTGCAAGAACTTCGCCACGATTAAGATGACGATAATCGACGGCAGCACCAGAGATGCCGTAGCCAAAATAGCGCCAGGAATTCCCTCTACCGTATAGCCCACATAGGTGGCCATATTGACCCCCAGGGGCCCTGGCGTAGACTCCGAAACCGCAATCATATCCGCCAGCATCTCCTGCGTAAACCAGTGTGGATGGTCTACGGCCATCTGGGTCAAAAATGGCAGGGTCGCCAAGCCGCCCCCTACGGCGAAAAGACCCGTTTTAAAAAACTCTATGCACAGTATCAGGATTTCCGGCATTTTCCTATCCTCCCGGCAATAAAGCCTGCCAGCCCAGCGCCGATTACCACATAGACCGGGGACTGCCCCAGCACAGCGACAATGACAAACGCCACCACACAGAGGGCAATTTGAAACCAGTTTTTTACATTCTTGCGGATTAGGTTAATCACTGACGAAGCAATCATAGCGCCAACGGCAATCCGAATGCCGCCAAAGGCATGCTGCACCACTTCAATGTGGGCAAAATTGCTCAACACCATTGCAATGACAGTGATGATAATCAGGGATGGCAGCACGACCCCAACCGTGGCTACGATGCCGCCCAGCACGCCCTTCTGATAATAGCCTACAAAGGTCGCCGTATTGACGGCGATGACGCCGGGAGTGCACTGCCCAACGGCAAAGTAGTTGAGCAGCTCCTCCTCTGTGGCCCATTTATGTTTTTCCACTACCTCCCGCTGCAACATGGGCAGCATGGCGTAGCCCCCGCCAAAGGTCAGGATTCCTATTTTAAAAAACGTGGTTACCAGTTCCCAAAGCTTTTTCAAATGGGCCTCCTCGTCACTCGCCGATGATTTTAATCATCACCCGCTTGGTTCGCTTGCCGTCAAACTCCCCGTAAAAAATCTGCTCCCAGGTGCCAAAGTCCAGCTTCCCGTCGGTAATGGCGACGACCACCTCTCTCCCCATAATCGTCCGCTTCAAATGGGCGTCTGCATTGTCCTCAAAGCCATTGTGGCGGTATTGGGAGTAGGGCTTCTCCGGTGCAAGCTTCTCCAGCCACACCTCAAAATCATTGTGGAGCCCGCTTTCGTCGTCGTTAATAAACACACTGGCCGTAATGTTCATGGCATTCACCAGCACCAGCCCCTCTTTGACGCCGCTCTTGCTGACAGCGCTCTGCACCTTGGGCGTAATATTCACGAATCCTCTTCGCGTCGGCAGATGAAATTCCAATACCTCTCGATAGCTTTTCATGACAATCTCCTTTTATTTTTCTGATTTTTCCCGGATTTCTACGCGCCGGATTTTCCCGCTGATGGTCTTGGGAAGCTCCTCCACAAATTCAATCACCCTGGGATATTTGTAAGGCGCCGTGGTCCGTTTCACATGGTCCTGCAATTCTTTTATCAACGCTTCGCTGGGCTCATAACCCTTTGCCAGGACGATTGTTGCCTTGATAATCTGGCCCCTGTCCGGATGGGGGACGCCGGTGATGGCCGTCTCCAGGACAGCCGGATGCTCCATCAGCGCGCTCTCTACCTCAAAGGGCCCAATTCTGTAGCCAGAGCTTTTGATGACGTCATCCGCCCTGCTGACGTACCAATAATAGCCCTCCTCATCCCTCCAGGCCACATCGCCTGTCCGATAGATGCCGTCGTGCCAGGCCTCTCTGGTCAGCTCCTCATCCCGATAGTAGCCCATA
>DBGCIZ010000296.1:0-3186 GCA_048355355.1 Christensenellaceae bacterium
TGGTGACGGTGTGGGAGGATAGGTAGCTGCCGGATTTTTAATAATCCTCGATAGCTCAATGGTAGAGCATTCGGCTGTTAACCGAAGGGTTGTAGGTTCGAGTCCTACTCGGGGAGCCATTTTCGGTGGCGATAGCTAAGAGGAACACCTGTACCCATCCCGAACACAGAAGTTAAGCTCTTAAACGCCGAAAGTACTTGGCTGGTGACGGCCCGGGAGGATAGGTAGCTGCCGAATTCCAAACACAAGGCTCGCAGGATACTGCGGGTCTTTTTTATTTGATAGATAGGAGCCTATCGATCAATACGCGGAATAGACAGGCAGATGTTTATGCAGGTCGTTCTTGCAAAACACGGAAGCTTGCAGTATAATAAAAGCAGTATCACAAGTAGGAGGACTACTGAAATGAAACACATTAAGACGGTTGCTTCTGCATGCCTGAAAAGCAGCATGAAGCAGGGTGGCTGCGGTGAGTGCCAGGCTTCCTGCCAGTCTGCCTGCAAGACGTCCTGCACGGTTGCAAACCAGAAGTGCGAAAAAGACGCCTAAGGGAGTTTGCCGGCTAACAAGCCGGCCTGCCCTCGGGCAAAAAATGAAACGGGAGAGAATGAGGCGCGGGAAACTGCGCCTTTCTTTTGGAGGATGATATGATTCACGCAGGAAAATTCGAGGATATTTACTTTATCCTGGATGTAGAAAGTGGTTCACTCTTTCAGGTAGACGAAATTGGTTACGAGGCTGGCCGCCTGATGGAGAAGGGTGAACAGAAGATAGAGGAACGGCTGGCATCGCGCTATGGTGCAGAGGCGGCTAGAGAGATAACAGAGGAGTTGGAAGAGCTGCGCGCTCAGGGACTGCTGGATAGCCCCTGCCTGGCGGATAAAAAAGCGCCTGTGTTTCAAGCGCCAGTGGTGAAGTCGCTCTGCCTGCACATTGCCCATGATTGCAATCTCCGCTGCTCTTATTGCTTTGCTTCGGAGGGGACTTATATGGGAAAGCGGGCCCTCATGAGCGAGGAGGTGGCCCGAGCCGCTTTAGATTTCCTTATGGAGCAGAGCGGAGGGAGAAAGCATCTGGAGGTGGACTTCTTTGGTGGCGAGCCTCTCATCAACTTTGGCGTAGTAAAGGAGGCAGTACGCTACGGCAGAGAGCTGGAGAAGAAATACGGCAAAATCATACGCTTCACTATGACCACCAACGCTTACCACGTAACGGACGAGATGGTGGAGTTTATCAACAGGGAGATGAAAAACCTGGTTATCAGCATTGACGGACGCAAGGAGATTCACGATGCAGAACGGAAAAATGCGGCTGGAAAGGGAAGCTATGAAACGGTTTTGAAAAACGCCAAGCGGCTCATTGCTGCGCGGGGAGATAAGGAGTATTACATCCGGGGAACCTACACGGCCCGGAACCTGGATTTTAGCGAGGATGTGCTCTCCATTGCGGACAATGGATTTGATGAGATTTCTCTGGAGCCAGTAGTGGCAGAGGGAGAGCTGGCATTGCGGGAGGAGCATCTGGACCAGATTGGCCGGGAATACGATAAGCTGGGGAAAATTTTGCTGGAAAGAAGGCGGGAAGGGCGGCCCTTTCACTTCTTTCACTTCATGGTGGACTTTTCCTCTGGCCCATGCCTCAATAAACGGCTGCGGGGCTGCGGGGCAGGAACGGAATACGCGGCTATTACGCCGGAGGGCGACATTTATCCCTGCCACCAGTTTGTGGGGATAGAGCCGTTTAAAATGGGCAATGTGCTCTCAGGCCAATTTGACAAGGCCGTAGGGGAATCCTTCTTGGGTTGCCATGTATACGCCAAGCCAGAATGCGACGCATGCTTTGCCAAGTATTTTTGCAGCGGCGGCTGCGCAGCAAACGCATATAAGACCAACGGGAATATTATGAAGCCCCATAAAATCAGTTGTGAAATCCAGCGCCGGCGTCTGGATACGGCTATGGGTCTTTACATTGCAAAAAAAGCGGAGGAGGCAGTTGCGCCGGTTGACAAAGACGCCTCTCTGTGATAAGATAGCATCGCTTGCGCGGAGGGCAAATCATTCGCAAGAAATGATGAGCTGGATAAGGCACGGACTGAAACGTCTGTACTTTATCCAGCTTTTTTGAATGATGCAGGAGGAAACATTATGGATTTTTTGACTGGAAAGGTAAAAAGCATTTACTTCAAATATCTGGGCGCGGCCTTTGGCAGCGCGTTGATTACGTCCATTTATTCCATTGTGGATATGGCAATGGTCGGCCAATACGCGGGGCCCGAGGGTTCCGCTGCCCTGGCGGTGGTCATGCCCGTCTGGAATATTATTTACAGCATAGGCCTGCTGATGGGCATTGGCGGCTCTGTCCTGTTCAGCGCCTTGCGGGGCCAGGGGCAGGAGAAGCTCCGGCAGTCTAACGAGTACTTTACGGCGTCGGTAATAGGCTCTATCGTTTTGGCAGTGTTAGTCTGGGTGGCGATTGCCTTTTTTGACGAAGCTCTTCTTCGGTTCTTTGGGGCGTCGGACAGCCTGCTGCCGCTGGCTCGGGAATATGTTGCGCCTATCAAATTTGCGGTCCCTCTGTTTCTGTTTAATCAAATGCTGGCGGCCTATCTTAGAAACGACAAAAATCCAGGACTGGCTACGGCAGCTGTTCTGGTGGGGGGCATTTTCAACATCTTTGGGGATTACTTCTTTGTCTTTCCCTGCGGCATGGGCGTTTATGGCGCGGGGCTTGCCACAGCCATCGGCTCGGGCATTACCTTCCTCGTCATGCTGACCCACTTTTTCAGGAAAAAGAACACGCTGCGGCTCGTGCGGCCCAAGGGCCTGCTGCGAAAGCTGCGGGAAATTTGCGTCACGGGTTTTTCTACCTTCTTTATCGACGTTGCCATGGGCATTCTGACGATTTTGTTCAACCGGCAGATTTTGGCCCTATTGGGTGCAGACGCGCTGGCGGTTTACGGCGTAATTGTCAATATAGGAACGCTGGCCCAGTGCTGTGCCTATAGCATTGGCCAGGCAACCCAGCCCATGATTTCCACCAACTTTGGCGCCGGCCAGGGGCAGCGAATCCGGCAGATGCTCCGCTATGCTTTAGGAACGGCGGCTGTATTCGGCGTATTTTGGACGGCAATCAGCCTGGCAGCGCCAAATTTATATATCCATGTTTTCATGGCGCCGACGGAATCGG
>DBGCIZ010000297.1:0-4632 GCA_048355355.1 Christensenellaceae bacterium
TCATAGCTTCTGCCCACTAAATCGCTACCCTTGTAGTGCTCTAAAATTTCGACTCCCTCTTCTCCCAGGACGGAGCCGACCAAGTCCGCCGCCAGAATGTAGTTCTCCCCATCCTTGCGGGCCTTCACGTATTCCACATTGGCGTTGACGCAGAGGCACACGTTGCTGGGCAAGGTCCATGGCGTGGTCGTCCAGGCCAGATAGCTGGCGTCGTCATCCTTGCAGCGGAACCGGACCGTTGCCGACCGCTCCTTTACGTCCTTATATCCCTGGGCCACCTCGTGGGAGGACAGGGCCGTTCCGCAGCGGGGGCAGTAGGGTACAATCTTATGGCCCTTGTAGAGCAGGCCCTTTTCGTGAATCTGCTTCAGGGACCACCAGACCGATTCGATGTAGTCGTCCTCATAGGTGACGTAGGGGTTCTCCATATCCGCCCAGTAGCCGACCCGGTCGGACATCTTTTCCCACTCGCCCTTGTATTTCCAGACGCTCTCCTTGCACTTTGCAATAAAGGGGCGCACGCCGTATTCCTCAATCTGCTCCTTGCCGTCCAGCCCCAGCATTTTTTCCACTTCCAGCTCTACGGGCAGGCCGTGGGTATCCCATCCCGCCTTTCTCAATACGTTGTAGCCCTCCATGGCCTTATATCTGGGGAACAGGTCCTTGATGCACCTGGTCAAAATATGGCCGATATGGGGCTTGCCATTGGCGGTCGGCGGGCCGTCGTAAAAGGTAAACTCCGGCTTACCCTCGCCCTGGGCCTGGGCCTTCTTGAAAATATCATTCTCCTTCCAAAAGGAGAGAACCTCTTCTTCTCTCTTGACGAAATTCAAATCTGTGGAAACCTTCCGATACATTTCCGTGCTTCTCCTTCTTAAAAATAAAGGCCCTTCGCCAAACTTAGGGCGAAAGGCCGCGGTACCACCTAAATTCCCCGCAAGCGGGGCTCTTTCTCCGTTTAACGCACAGGCTACGGCCCTCCCTACTGCCATTTCGAAAGAGCGTGGCGAAAAGTGATATCCTGCCGCCGGTTTGCGCGCGGGCTTTCACCTTTCCCCGCTCTCTAAAGCACCTCTCAGGGCAAAACGCGTCTTTTCCCGTATATCTCCGTATACGTATTTCATTATATTTGAAGTTTGCCCATTTGTAAAGCCCTTTTATGCGGCATTGCTTTTTTGTGTGATTCTCGCCAGGCATTTGCTATAGCCGCTCCTCTCCAGCAGCGCCGGAGCATACCTGTCAAGAATTATTCCTCCTAATGCGAGAAAAATCGTAATCAATCGAAAAATTTTGCAGCCATTAGGTGACTTTTCCTCCGTCTCATGGTATATTGAATAAAAAAGAGATTGAGAGGAAATCAACTATGCCGGAAAATATGCCTACCGCCACGGAATTGGAGGCTCTGCTGGGCGAGCCCTATTATGAGCTTTTGACGCGGCTTTCCAGCGCCATCGATGAAAAGTACGACATGGAGCATCAGTGGACCATCGGCGGGAAGGGCTGGATTTATGAATACAAATATCGCCGCGGCGGTCAGACGCTTTGTTCCCTCTGCGTCCGGGCCAGCGCTCTGGGGCTTTCGATTATTTTCGAGCCGGAGGAACAGGCACAGTTCGAAGCCCAGCGGCAAAATTTCTCTCCCGCTATCCAGCAGGCCTATGACCAAGCTCCCCTTCATCGGGAGGCCAAGCTTCTGACCCTCCGGCCACAGGACCGCTCCCTATTCCGGGAATATCTCCGTCTGCTGTCTATTAAAAAGCGCCCCAACAAATAAGGGCCGATTCATATTATGGAGGAAGATGACTATGGGTTTTTTTCACCAAAAGGAAGATGCGCCCAAGGAGACTCTGTTTCAAAAGGAAACGGAGGAAGATCTGCGCTTTTGCCAAGAGGCGCAACGCCGCTACGAAATCCGGCGCATGGCCGTCCCAGATGACGTGCTGTCTATCAAGATTTTAGAGACAAACGAGCGGTTTTCCGTTTCTTCCTACTGTCTCTTTGCTGATGGCGAAAGCATGTGTTTTTTTCCCTTTCTTCCCTCAAAATACACGACCAAGCTTTCCTTCTCCCTGTCCAAGCTGATAGACGAGATGGGGGCTGACGCCTACTGCTCCTTTATGGATCGTCAGACGATGCTTCGCATCCCCGCCTCCCAAATATCTGTCACCCTGGAGGAGGTGGGCTTTTCTGCCTTGCCCAAGCAACAATATCCTCTTATCACTAGATTTGCCGTACAGCCATTTACCTTGCGTCTGGAATTTGCTGATGCTGATTTGTCCCAGGCGGGCCCTATCAAAATTCAGATTTCCAACCAGCCTGCCTCCATCCAGTTTCTCAATCGCTATTTTCCTCAGCTCCATCTGCTGAGCTTTTATAACATTTTAGAGGAGCGGCAGGAAAACGTCTATTCCATTTCCTCAGTGGATGGCTTCGGCTTGCTCCCCAACATCTCCTTTCAGGTTTGGCGCGAAGATGATGAGCTAGTTCTTTTCCACTTCGATCGTGGCTCCAGTAGAAATTTCTTTTTCCTTGGTAGACTGCCCTTGGATATTATAGAATATTATCGCATTGAGGGAGACCTCTCCTATGAAAATAAAATCAGTGGCGGCGGCGGTGGCGGCTCTGACTATGGCAAGGCGGTAGTTGGCGGGCTCCTCTTTGGCGTGACGGGCGCCATCATTGCCAGCCGCAATGAGATCAACGAAATTCAGTCTCAGCGTATTGAGCATGATTACCGGGTCACAGTCATGTCCATTTTTGCAGAGAACCAGCGTCGCCGTATCGTCTTCACCAGAGAGGTGGCAGATACCTTTCACATATTAATTCCCGAAAAGGATTACGATACGCTTTCCCTTCATGCCCAAGAGAATCGCACTGCTCAGGCTGCGCCCAAGGAGGCCTCAATTCCCGAGCAGATTCTCCAGCTGGCGCAGCTGAAGGATATGGGCCTCTTGACAGAGGAAGAATTCACAGAGGCCAAGCAGGCGCTGCTTGCCAAGCTGAAAGCCTAGCCATTTCTGCCGGCGCCGCTGACGCCGGCTTTTTTTATTTCCATCCGTCCATGCCGTGCGCCAAATCTAGAGCGGCTAGAAAATAAAATTTTCCAACCAGCCTGTCAGCAGCGAAAATACAAGAGCATGCTCCATCGGCCAAGCTATTTCTGGGCCTCTGCCGCCTGGTTGACGCAGGCAATTGCGTTCAGGCTGCGGGGATAGCCGATATACGGAAGGCATTGGGAGACGACCCTTATCAGGAAGTCCCGGTCATTCCCCAGGTTCATATTGCCCCGTGCGTGCGCGGTCAGCTGCGGCTCGCAGCCGCCCTGGGCCGCCAGGAAGCAAAACGTAATCATTTCCCTCTGGGCCAGAGTCAGCCCGGTGCGGGTGTAGTAATCACCAAAGCAGTTTGCCGCCAGCCACCGGTTGATATGGCCGTTTTTCCAGGCCTCCCTCATGCCGTCCCCGAAAATTTCCACCTGTGCCTGGGCGCCCTTTTCCAAGCGGTCCTCCAGGGTGGTCGTTGCCTGGCCCTCTAAAGGCAGGCTGACCCCTCGCTCCAGAAAAATCTCATTTGTTCCATCCAGAAATGGCCTGACCCGGCCCATACCTAAATAGTCCACCGCCTGGTAGACAATTTCCTTAACCATAATGGGGGAAAGGCCTGCGTCCAGGGCACGTGGGAGCGCCAGCTTAAATTCCTCCAATCCCTGGCAGCCCAGCAGGGTGGCCAAAATTGCCATATGGCGGGTTATTTCATCCAGCTGCTGTCCCTCTTCCCCTGGCACTTCCTCATAGGCAAAGTGCTCAAAGCGCTCCGCAAATTCCGGGTCTGTTTTCCAATAGTCCATAACCTATCCTCCCTATTCTCTTTCAATCCTTTGGTTTCCAGTAGACCAGACATGCTTATCCTTTGCAGCAGCGGGCGTATTCTGCGCCATGACGCCTACCAGCCTGTGCGGTACGTAGAGCTCCTCCAGATAGGCCGCCTCCTCTCTGGTCAGCTCCAGCTCTGTGGCCTTTGCCGCTCCCTCCACATGGCTCAGTTTTGTCGCCCCTACCACAGGGGCCGTCACCTTTGTCAGCAGCCATGCCAGAGCGATTTCCGTCATGGATACACCTCTCTTCTCTGCCAGCTTCGCTACCCGCCGGATAATGGCGTTGTCCTGCTCTGCCGTGGCGTCGTATTTCAGTTTTGCGTAGCTGTCCTCCTCAAGACGCTTGGAGGTCTCCCCCGGATGCTTTGCCAGCCGGCCCCCGGCCAGTGCGCTATAGGGCGTCATGGCGATGTTGTCCTCGTCGCAGAGCTTTGTCATCTCCCGCTCCTCCTCCCGGAAAATCAGGTTGTAGTGTCCCTGAATTGAGACAAACTTGGCAAACCCCTCCCTTTCTGCCAGGGCGTTGGCCTTGGCCAGCTGGTAGGCAAAGCAGTTAGATATGCCGATATACCGGGCCTTGCCCGCCTTCACAATTCTGTTGAGCCCGTCCATCACGTCGAAAAGCGGCGTCTCATAGTCCCACATATGATAGATATACAGGTCTACATAATCCAGCCCCAGGTTTTTCAGGCTGGTGTTAACCATCTGCTCGATATGCTGCTGGTTAACACCAGCCTGAAAACCCTGGGGCTGGATTA
>DBGCIZ010000298.1:0-15478 GCA_048355355.1 Christensenellaceae bacterium
AGGCGCACCATCTCCGTAATCTGGGAGATATTTGCGCTGGCCTCCTTCATGGCCGCGATGTTGGGATGCTCTGCCAATCTTGCCAGGGTGGCAGGCGTCACGTTGACCCCGGTTCTGGAGGGCACGTTATAGAGCACCATGGGAATGTGGACACTGTCTGCCACGGTGAAATAGTGGCGAACCAGCCCATCCTGGGAGCATTTATTATAGTATGGCGTCACCAGGAGCAGGGCATCTGCGCCCTCGTCCTCTGCGAATTTGGACCACTTGACGGCAGAGGCCGTGCTGTTGGCGCCTGTGCCGACGATGACGGGCACGCGGCCATTCACATGGCGGATAGCCAGGCGAATCACCTCGGCCTTTTCGCTCTCGGTCATGGTGGCGGGCTCCCCCGTCGTGCCGGAGATGACAAGGGCGTCTATCTCATTTTCAAGCTGAAAGTCGATGAGCTCCTGAAGCCCCTTAAAGTCGATGCCGGTCTCGGTAAACGGCGTCACCAGAGCGGTAGCCGCACCTTCAAAAATACTCATAACGTCTCCTTTCCAAAGTCAGCCGGAGGATTCTGCCCGCCGGCGGCAAGGGGGAAAGCCCCCTATTTCTCTGCGTTGCGCCGGATAATCTCCTCCGCAATCTGAACGGCATTGGTGGCGGCGCCTTTTCTGATGTTATCTGCAACGCACCACAGATTCAGGCCGTTTTCCACAGTGTCGTCCCGGCGGATACGGCCCACAAAGACTTCGTCCTTATCCGCAGCCTGGATAGCCATGGGGTAGATCGCGTTGGCAGGGTCGTCCTGCACGATAAGGCCGGGGGCAGCAGCCAGCTGGGCCTTCAGTTCCTCCAAATCGAAGGGCTTTTCAAACTCCAGATTGATGCTCTCGCTATGGCCATAGTAGACGGGCACGCGGACCGTGGTGGCCGTAACCCGGATGGACTGGTCGCCGAGGATTTTTTTCGTCTCGTTGACCATCTTCATCTCCTCCTTCGTGTATCCGTTATCGCAGAATACGTCGATTTGAGGGAGACAGTTGCCAAAGATGGGGTAGGGGAACTTTTTCGGCGCCTCGCCCTTGATGCCGTTTTCCAAATCGCTGTAGCCGCCCATGCCTGCGCCGGAGACAGCCTGATAGGTAGAGTAGATGACCCGCTTGATTTTATAGCGGTCGTGCAGAGGCTTCAGCACTACCATGGCCTGGATGGTGGAGCAGTTGGGGTTGGCGATAATGCCGTGGTTCCAATCGATATCGTCCGGGTTGACCTCGGGGACAACCAGGGGAACGTCGTCGTGCATCCGCCACTGGCTGGAGTTATCTACCACGATGGCGCCAGCCTTCACGGCCACGGGGGCAAACTTCTCGCTGGTGCCGCCGCCTGCGCTGAACAGGGCAATGTCGATATTCTTGCCATCGAAGCAGGTCTCCGTCAGCTCCTCCACCACGTATTCCTTGCCCATAAAGGGAACCTTTTTGCCTGCGCTTCTGGCAGAGGCAAAGAGATAGTAGTTTTCCACGGGAAGCTGGCGCTCCTCCAGCACCTGCAGGAACTTTCTGCCCACCATGCCGGTGGCGCCGACTACGGCAATGTTGTACTTCTTCATAACAACCTCCTATAACACTTTGAAAATCAAAAAAACAGCGCACATCGCGGGTACGCTGCAATCATCTCATCCAATACGGCCCCTCTCATGGGACCCCTCAGCTTCTCACAGCAGCACTCCGTCTCTTTCCAGACGACAGTGACACGGCTCTTAACCGTGCCCCCAGCCCACCCGGCATCGGCCTGCCGGAGAGGCTTCGGCGCAGCCCCCTTTCAAGCCGGACGTATCAGCTGCCGCAGCCGACCCGGTTTTACTGATGGGATACGCTCCTCTGACTGTTCGCAATATGCTGTTTTTCCTGCGCACAGGGCGCTTTTCTCGATTATAGCATTCCGGCTATGGCGTGTCAACGGATTTTGCCCCAATTTCCATAGGGAAGGCGATTTTCGCAAAAGGGCCTTTCTTCTGGCAAGGCTTGAAAACTGGGCGGGGCCTGTAGTATGATAGTATAATGTAGGAGTATCCCTACAGGAGGACAAAAAGCGATGAACATCAGACCAAGCATAGAGGCATATGCAGCGGAGCTGCGCCGCCTGCGGCGCGAGCTGCATCAGATTCCTGAGCTTTCCGGCCAGGAGCACGAGACCCACGACTATATTGCCGCCTTTTTGGAAAAGCGGAAGCCGGACCAGCTGGAGACCATCTTTGAGACCGGCGTCAAGGCCGTGTTCCGGGGGAAGGGCACGGGCAGGACCATTGGCTTCCGGGCGGATATCGACGGCCTTTCCATCGCCGAGGAGACGGGGGCAGACTACTGCTCCAGGCATCCGGGCATGATGCACGCCTGCGGCCACGACGGCCACACGGCTATTATGCTCTGCCTGGCCGACTATGTGTCCCGGCGGCGGGATTCGCTGGCGGGGGATGTGGTCTTTCTCTTTCAGCCGGCGGAGGAGGCAGACGGCGGCGCAAAGCCCATGATTGACCGGGGCGCCCTGGAAAATCCCCATATTGACGAGATGTATGGCCTGCATCTGTGGCCATATTTGCCGGCGGGCAAGTTCGGCGTCAAGGCGGGGCCCCTCATGTCCGACATGAGGGATTTGAACGTGCGCATCAAGGGGAAAAGCGCCCACGGGGCCAGGCCGCAAAACGGCGTGGATGCCATGGTGGCAGCGGCCCAGTTTATTGGCCAGGTGCAGACCATTATCTCCCGGAACAGGGACCCCTTTGAGACGGCGGTGATTACCCTGGGCACCATTCAGGGCGGGGACGCCCGCAACATCATCTGCGACGAAGTGCTCATCGAAGGAACGGTGCGAACCTTTGGGGCGGAGATGTCTCAATACATAAAGCAGCGGATTCTGGAGATTTTAAGGGGGCTGGAGTTGGGCATGGGGGTAGAGACGGAGTACTTTGAAACCATGACCTTCCCCGCGGTAGTCAACCCGGGGCACCTTGCGGAAAAAGCTCTGGCAGCCCTGAGCCAGGACGAGCTGACGCCGGTGGAGCCGGTGATGATGTCGGAGGACTTTTCCTTTTATCAGCAGGCCACGGACGCCTTGTTCGTGTTCCTGGGGACGGGAGAGCCGGGCCTGGACGCGCCCCTTCACTCCAACCGGTTCAATTTTGACGAAAAATATCTGGCCTACGGCATGGAGTTTATGGCCAGAATGGCGGATTTTCATGAATAGCTATACTGCCATGGCGCAGGTGTATGACAGCCTGATGTACGACGTGGATTACGACGCATGGGCGGCCTATCTGGACGGCCTGCTCAAGGCATGGGGCGCGCCGGGGAAGCGGGTGTTTGAGACGGCCTGCGGCACGGGGAGCCTGACTCTGCGGCTGAAGCGGCTGGGCTGGGACATCCAGGGGGCGGACCTTTCCCCCGAGATGCTCATGGCAGCCCAGGAGAAGGCGCGGAAGAGCGGCCTGCGGCTGGAGTTCGCCTGCCAGGACATGCGGGAAATCCGTGTGGAAAACAGGGACGCCATCCTCTGCACCTGCGACGGGGTCAATTACCTGACGGAGGGGCTGGAGCGCTTTCTCGCGGGGGCATACCGAGGGCTGAGGCCGGGAGGAGTCCTGGCCTTCGACATCAGCAGCAGCTACAAGCTGCGTCAGATGGCGAAAGACCAGCTCTATTTTGACGATGGGGACGACGTCACCTGGTTTTGGCAGAATACCCAGGAGGGCAGGCTTGTCCATATGGAATTATCGTTTTTTTTGAGAAATGGTGGTATCTATATAAGAAAAGATGAAACCCATACCCAGCGGATTTACGAGACGGAGGAAATTCTGGAGGCCATGGGCCAGGCGGGGTTCCGCCGCCAAGCGGCTTACGGCTTTTTGACAGAGGAGCCGCCGGGAGAGCGGGAAGAGAGAATACAGTTTGTGGGGCAGAAGCCCCTTTGAGCGGGAGGAAATTGCTTTGCAGAACACGATTACGAGAATGCTGCTGGAAGACCAGGTTATGATATACGCTTCGGACACCACCCAGCTGGTGGCCGACGCAAAGGAGCTCCACGGCACCTATCCGGTGGCCACGGCAGCCCTGGGCAGAACCCTGACGGCCGCCTCCATGATGGGGAGCCAGCTGAAGGAGAAGGGCCAGATTCTGACCATTAATATTAACGGCGGGGGGCCGGCGGGGACCGTTATGGCAACGGCGGACTCCGAGGGCAACGTGAAGGGGTGCATTGGCAACCCCTATGTGAACCTGCCAGCCAGGCCGGACGGCAAGCTGGACGTAGGCGGCGCCGTGGGCAAGGACGGTTTTTTGACCGTATCCAAGGATATTGGCCTGAAGGAGCCCTATCTGGGGACGGTGCAGCTGGTTTCCGGCGAAATTGCCGAGGACGTTGCCACCTATTATCTAAAGTCAGAGCAGCAGCCAACTATCGTCTATTTAAGCGTGTGGGTGGATGTGGATACCTCAGTGCTCCGGGCCGGGGGGCTGATTATTTCGCCCCTGCCCAACGCCACGGACGGTATTCTGGACGTGGTGGAGAGCAAGCTGTTCGGCATCGAAAACTATGCCCTTTCCATTATGCAGAACACGCCGAAGCAGGCCGTGGAGAAGATTTTTGCAGGCATGGATTTAAAGGAGCTGGAGACCATTCACCCGGCCTACCGCTGCGACTGCTCCCGGGAGAGGCTGGAGCAGGTCATTCTTTCCCTGGGGAAGGATGAAATTCAGAAGATTATTGAAGAGGACGGCCAGGCGGAGGTGGTCTGCCGGTTCTGCAATAAAAAATACCAGTTTGGCCGGGAGGATTTGCAGCGTCTTTTGGAGCTGGCTGAAAAGGGAGAGTAATGGAGAACAAAAAGGTCATCCGCTTTGAGCGGGACGCGGATTACTATTTTGCAAAATACATGAAGGCAATCGAGCGGGGCAGCCTGCTAGATGCGCTGACGTACATACGCTCCGCCATTGCAAAGGACCCGGAGGATTACAGCATGCAGTTTTGCATGGCTGAAATTTATACGGAAATGAACATGTTTGAGGAGTCCTCCATCATCATTTACGATTTGATGTCCAAGGGCTTTTTGGAAAATGGGGACTGCCTTTACTGCCTGGGCTGCAACTTTATCGGGCTCAATGAGCCGGAGCGGGCGAAGGATTTTTTTGAAAAATACCTGGATATCTTCCCCAACGGAGAGTTTATTTACGATGCGGAGGAGTTTATCTGGATGCTGGAAAACGAGTGGGGCGGGGAGCCGGCAGAAGAGGAGCAGGCGCCCAGGCACGTCCGGCTCTACCAGGAGGGAGAGCCCCTGGACGACGAATACGAGCGGAACAACCAGGCGCTGGAGCTCTTCTGCCAGGGAAAGCAGGAGGAGGCCCTGCGCATGACGGAGGAGATTTTGCGGGTTTCGCCCAAAAATGTCCACGCCGTTACCAATATGATTTTATTCGGCGCAGCCACAGGGAACCGGCAGCGGGTGGAGCAATATGCGCAAAATATCGACCAGCTGGTTCCCGCGGGAATGGACGAGAAGAAAAAGCTGATTCTGGCCCTTTGCGAGGTGGGGCACTATCAGCGGGCCTATGAAATTGCCATGGACGCCCTGCAGGAGCTGCCCTATGACGCAAGGCTTTTAAATCTGGCGGCGGCCTGCTGCGCCAATACGGGACGCAGCCAGGAGGCGGCGGATTTTCTGCTGGACGTCATCCGCCTGGAGCCGGAAAACACCATTGCCCAGTATTACCGGGGCGTGGTGGAAAAGGCGGCGGAGGCGGGCCAGCCCGTCAGAATCCAGAATATCTTCCAGGTGCCCATTGAGGAGGTGCAGCGCAGGCTGGCCTTTTTAGACAGCACCATTCTGGGCAGCGACGAGGAGATTATGGAGCGCTGGCGCCAGGACGACGTTTTTGCCAACACCCTGATGTGGGCCATGACCCTCTCGAACGAGGTCATCAAGGCCAGCGTGGTCAGCATTTTGGGCAAGTGCGGCGGCGAGCGGGCCGAGCGCTGCCTGAAGCGGGTGCTGCTGGAGCGGGAGGAGAGCGACCAGCTGAAGAAGGAGATTTCCATCGTCCTGGGGCGGATGGGCGTGCGCCAGCCCTTTCTGGCCTATGTAGACGGGACCTATGCGGACGTGCGGATTGGCGGCGTAGAGGACTACAACATGCCCCTGGCCCAGAGCAACAAGCGGGTGATGGAGCGGATTAGCGCCCTCTGCGAGGAGATTGGCCTGATGAACATGGAAGAGCAGGCCAGGGCCGTGCTGGTTACGTATATTTTCAGCTGCAAAAAGCCGCCCATTATGCGAAACATTGACGGCTGGGCCGCGGCGGCCATTATCTGCGGGGCGATTTTCGCCGGGGACAGCGTCCGGGAAATACTGGCGCGGGTGACCCGGGCGGCCCAGGCAGGCCGACGCTCCATCCAGCGGTTTATGCGGCAGATTATTGTCGCCCTGGATGAAAAGGAGGTTCTGGACGTAGTAGACGACCTGAGCAGGAATTGGGACGAAAGGGACGAATAGCAGACATGGAAGAGATGAAATTAATCGATTTTAACGGAAGATTCCGGCGGGATTACCTGAACTGGTGCGCCAAGCATCAGGATATTGCCAACGATGAGGAGCGCATTGACGAGCTGTTCTACACCATGTATACAGAGTGGTTCCGGCGGCCTAAGCAGTGGCTTCAGGGCAAGACGCCAGAGCAGTATTTCGAGGAAATTGGCGACCCGCGGATGTACGTCACCATGATGATTGAGTATATTAAGGAAGATATGGAGCTGCCGGACCCGCTGGTCACCTGCATGGAGGAGCGGAAGGCGGAGGTCTACCCCATTATCCGCAACATTCTCTTTGCGGACCGGGAGGAGGAGATTTCCGAGGACGCTTTGGAGGAGGTGCAGTCCCACATTATCTCCCTGATTTCCGAGATGGATTTGGCCCATCCCTATGAACGGTATATTGGGTTTCTGCGGAACAAGACGGAGGAATCCTCCCTGCTGGACGAGGCATCCTATGCCCTGCTGGAGGCGGAGCACCTGGCGGACTACAGGGAGTCTCTGCTGGACGCCTACCGGGTGGCGGCAGGCTACGGCAAGCTATGCCTGCTGGACATCCTCTCGTCCTTTGAGGGGGACGGCGAAATTTACGACATCCTGGCAGAGGAGTTTCAGCAGGAGGAGGCGGACAAGGGCTTTCTGGCAGGCTGCCTGGGCAAGCTGGGGGACAGCCGGGCCATTCCCCTGCTGGAGCGGGAGCTGGAGAGAAGCGATTTGGAATACATGCTCTATCGGGAGCTGCGGGAGGCTGTAGAGATGCTGGGCGGCGACGAGGTAGCGGACAGGGACTTCACAGGCGACCGGGACTACGACTTTCTGGCTGGCCAGGGATGGGACGACGAAGATGAGCAGGTATAGATGCTATGCGGCCTGCTCCTTTGGGCTGGAGGCTGTGGTGGCCGCGGAGCTGCGGGAGCTGGGGCTGGAGCAGGTAGAGGCCAGAGATGCGCGGGTTTATTTTAGCGGCAGCGAGGCGGGGATTGCCAGAGCGAACCTGTGCCTTGCCGCGGCGGACCGGGTTTACATCGTGCTAAAGGAGTTTGAGGCGGAGACCTTTGAGGAGCTGTTCGACGGGGTCTGCGCCATAGAGTGGGGGGATATTCTGCCCAAATCGGCCAGATTCCCCGTTTTGGCAGACTCAGTGCGCTCCAGGCTAAAGAGCGTGCCGGATTTGCAGCGGCTGGGGAAAAAGGCAGTGGTGGAGGCCATGAAGCGCCGCTATGGCCTTTCCTTTTACAAGGAGAGCGGGCCAGCCTATTGCATCTACATCAGCCTGCTGGCAGACCGGGCGACCGTCTCCCTCAACGCCAGCGGCATGGGGCTGAACCGGCGCGGCTATCGCATTCACAATGGCCCGGCCCCACTGCGGGAAACTTTGGCCGCCGGATTGCTGCAGCTGACCCGATGGAGAAGCTGGCCCTTTTACGATATCTTCTGCGGCTCCGGCACCATTGCCATCGAGGCAGCCCGCAAGGCCAGGCATATGGCGCCGGGGCTGGGGCGGGCCTTTGACATGGAGCGCTGGGGGGAGGACTGGCAACTGGCCCTGGAGCAGGAGCGGCAGCGGGCCCAGGCCATGGCGCTGCCCAGGGCGGAGGCGCCTATCTTTGCGTCGGACATCGATGCAAAGGCCGTAGAGATGGCCCGGTTTCACGCCAGACGGGCAGGCGTGCTGGAGGACATCGTCTTTTCCGTGGCAGACGCGACGCACTTTGCGCCGGGGGAGGAGCCGGCTGTGCTGGTGACCAACCCGCCCTACGCAATCCGCATGGGGGAGGCGAATGAGGTGCGGCGGCTTTATCGGGCCCTGGGCAGAGCGCTGATTCCCCAGGGCGCCCTGCGGTATTATATCCTTTCCGCAGACGAGGGCTTTGAGCGGCACTTTGGCAAGCGGGCAGATAAGCGGCGCAAGGTTTACAATGGCAACATTCAATGCTGCTTTTATCAGTATTTTAAATAGTGACGGAAAAATTTTGCCGGAGATATTGACGAACGCGGGATTTTAGGCTATACTGATTCATGTCGATTTTGGCAGGACGGGCAGACGCCCGCGGCTGAAACGTCTGGCGGAGATTCCGCAGCCTTGCCAACGTGGCACAGTTGGTAGCGCAGCTGATTCGTAATCAGCAGGTCAGGGGTTCGAGTCCCCTCGTTGGCTCCAGTAAACAATGTCCATTTGGATATATGTCAAAAAAGCCCGTATTTACGGGCTTTTTTGATGCCCTGTAGGCTATTGGGAAAAAGTACCGTTACCGTGGATATTTACTAAAAAGTAGGGAAATTTGGACGAAAAAATCCTAAATATTTTGCCAGGGAAAAGGAGAAAGAAAAGAGAGAAAAAATAATATTCTTTCAATCGGGATGACCTCTCAATATATGCAAATGAATGATTAAATATCCAGTAAAGCGTCGGCTTTTGCCGACGCTTTTTTCGTTCCAGCTCATAGCGCAGGGAAAAATGGAAACACTAAGAAAAAGTATATCAGGAGGCAATCATACAATGGCAGTATCACATCGAGGGGCGATATCATTTGGAATGGTACATATTCCTGTGGGGCTATATACAGCTACACAGGATGTGGATATCCACTTTAACCAGCTCTGCAAAGAAGACGGGAGCAGGGTGAAATATAAAAAGGTTTGTGCAAACTGTGGGAAAGAAGTATCGGCCAAAGATATTGTAAAAGGCTTTGAATACGAAAAAGGTAAGTATGTGACATTGACGGACGATGATTTTGAGCAGGCAAAGACTGAAAAGGATAAAACGATTCATATTTTGCATTTTACCGACCTCAGCAATATCCAGCCAGTATACTATGATAAGACCTATCATGCCATACCGGAACAGGGCGGGGAAAAAGCGTATGAGCTACTACGCAAAGCTATGAAAGAAGAGAATAAAATCGCGATAGCAAAAACGGTGCTGGGGACGAAAGAAAAGTTGCTGGCGCTTATCCCTACAGACGACGATATTATGATAGAAACCATGTATTTTGCTGATGAGGTAAAGGAAGCACCCCAAGCGATCCGGCAGCCCGAGGTTTCGGAACAGGAATTGCATATGGCAAAGCTATTGATCGGCTCTATGGAACAGGAATTCAACCCTGCGGCGTACAAGGACGAATACAGACAGCGGCTGTGGGAGATCATCAACGCCAAGATACAGGGCAAGGAAATCATAGCGGCGCCGGAGGAAGGGCAGAGCAATGTGATCAATCTGATGGATGCACTCAAAGCATCCCTGGAGAAACAAAAGCAGACGGCACAGCCTAAGAAATCCAGGAACAGAAAGAAAGCAGCGTCGGAATAATGGATTTGTTTGACAGGAAAGGGATTGCCCCCATGTTGATTGGTCAGGAGGGGGAACCGTTTGACAGCGACGAATATCTCTTTGAATTAAAACTGGATGGAGAGCGATGCCTGGCGTATGTGGACCCGGATAGAGGAACTGAACTCATCAATAAGCGCGGAATGAGAATGCTACTAAAAGTACCGGAACTCTCGGAAATTCATAAACAAGTACGCGAGCGCTGTATTCTTGATGGGGAACTTCTTGTTATTACAGACGGGAAGCCGGATTTTCCGTCGATTCAAAAAAGAAGCTTGATGAGCAATCCTTTGAAGATAGAATTGGAGGCCAGGCAACACCCCGCTTGCTTTACAGCCTTTGACATCCTTTTTTATCAGGATAAGGAGACCATGAAACTACCTCTGATGGAACGCAAGGAGTTGTTGGAAAAAGCAGTGCAGAGCGAGTCTCCTCGTTTTGCGATTTCCCGCACGATAGAAAAACAGGGAAAAGCCTTTTTTGAATTGGCAAAGCAGCAGGAACTGGAAGGCATCGTAGCCAAGCGATTGGACAGCCTATATTATCCTGGAAAAAGGACGAAAGACTGGAATAAAATAAAATATCTTCAGGACGATGATTTTATTGTGCTGGGATATATTCCAAAAAGCGGGCATATGACGAGTGTGGTTCTGGGACAGTATAAAGAAAAGCGGCTGGTCTACAAAGGCCATGTGACGCTGGGGGTAGGAGGACTTGATTTTCAAAAGATCAAAACAATGCCGGTATGTGACGCATCCCCTGTATCCGTTCCGTCGGGAAATGAGAACGCCGTGTGGATCGAACCGCAACTGGTCTGTATTGTTAAGTTTATGACACGGACGGCGAATGGCGGGATGCGCCAGCCTGTATTTAAAGGATTGCGGGAGGATAAACGACCGGAAGAATGTATAGATACAAGCAAATAGAAAAAGCGCTGGTTTCTGAAAAACAGGAGCCGGCGTTTTTTTATTCCACAGAAAAGGAGAAGTAAATGGAACGAGAAGAAGTAATGGATGATATACAATGCCCTAAGCGAATCATCATCGGAGACCCTGTATTTTTCGATGAAGGTACGGAAAGGGAACGAAAGTATTTAACGGTGGACTATAAACCACCAAAGGATTTCGGAATTGAAGTAGTAGTTGTGGAGCAAGAAGCGGAAAAAAACGCTCAACAGTCAGACGGTAGACCAGTGTGCTCTATTACTATGACATTCGCACCGAAGAAATACATGCCGGACTCGATAGGAAAATATATCGAAACACTTAATGCGATGAAAATAAAACAAAAAATGATTGTGATAGATTCGAACCGATATCTCATTGATATAGACGGCAGAAAGGAAGAAATCGCCACAAACAAAGATAGAGCTTGGGGAGTTTATGGGGAACTATACTGCCAAGACGAGAATGGTAATCACATAACACAAGGAGTTATCATCGACATGACGCTGCCGGAAACGATAAATTTTGAGAAGGCCAAACAAATAGCAAAGCATCTATTCAAAAAAGAAAAACAGTTAGAAAAGCAGGCACCGAAGAAAACGGTTAAGCGTCAGGAACGGTAAAGATCACATATGTATGAAACATGTATCAAGCTTTTTTCAGAAGGAACAGCAATGTATCCAGACAATTCTAGATTTGCATCACGGAGGAGCACCTATAGATTTGGATCCTATGTACAATAAAGGGATGTTTTATAAGGATACGGTCAAACGGCCTCCTCTGCGCTTTGATTTGCATGCACAAGTAAATGCGTATGACGCTGTACAGGGTGATGCCCGCTGTCTTCCAATTCCAGATAACGCTATATCCTGTATGATTCTAGATCCGCCATTTATGTTCGGAGCACATGGACAGACCAAAAACAGTAAGCTCGTGAAATGCTATACGATGTTTGAGGCGTTTGCCGATTTGAAAGATTGTTATATAAAAATCTTGGAAGAGGCATTTCGAATATTAAAAAAGAACGGAATCCTGATATTTAAATGTCAGGATTATACAGATGGCAAAACAACAATGACCCATTGCCTCGTTTGGCTGTGGGCGGTCAGGATCGGATTTTATGCCAAAGATATCGCTATACTCAACAGGCCAATGGTAAAGGTATATAACGGAAATTTACAGCAAAGGCATTTGCGGAAGACGCATTGCTACTTCTGGGTATTTCAAAAAGGAAGAGGAGAAAGCAACACAAATCATGAAATACATCCAGAGGTGGGAAATCATAAGACACTCCTGGAAATACAGCGAAAATAATTGGAACACAAAATAAGAAGTTGCGCCGGTATCTGTAAAAGCAGGTACCGGCGCTTTTTGTTTTCCCGGAAAGGAGGTGAGAGAGTGGAGAAAATCCCCACACTGGTTGTCAACCTATATGGCAGACCAGGCGCGGGCAAAACGACTGCGGCCTGGGAGTTGGCCGCAGAATTAAAAAGACAGGGCGTTGTGACCGAGTATGTACCGGAATATGCCAAGGAACTGGTATGGGACGGCAGGCTGGATTTGCTGGACGGCAGCGCGGAGCATCAAAGGGCGATCTTAAGAGAACAGCAACGGCGTATCGAACGGCTGGTAGGGAAGGTAGAGGTCATTGTAACGGATTCGCCGGTGCTGCTCTCGGTGTTCTATCGAAAAAACCGGGATCCGTCGTTGGAATTGGAGGGTCTAAAAGCACATAAAAGCATACCAAGCCATAGCATCTTTGTCATGCGAAAAGGACAGTTTGAGCAAGAGGGACGCATCCATAATGAAGAACAGAGCAAAGCTCTGGATCGATGGATGTGGGACTATCTGAACAGGATGGATATTCCATTTTGTATCTATGATAGGGAAAAATTGGACAAACATGTGGAGTATATCAAACGGGGCTACAAGATAGAAACGAAGGAAAATACGATGAACAAAAGGCCAAAGTGCCTAAAAAAACACAAAGACAAAGAAAGATAAAAAGGAGAACAAGAATATGTTGAAAATCACTGCAATCGGCAACCTGACCAATGATGTAGAGCTGAAGAAAAATGAGAATACGGGCATGCCGTCCTGTATTCTTCGTATTGCATCCGACCGGAAGTATAAGGATCGGAATGGAAACAAATTGACAGACTTTGTTTCTATCAAAGTGCGCGGACATTTGGCGGAAATCTGTGCTGAGCATGCGAAGAAAGGCTGTAAACTGGCAGCAAGCGGCGACTTTGAAACAGTAGTAGTGGAGCGCAATGGAGGAACGCAAACCGGATTTCTAATCAAAGCCAATGAAGTCGAATTCCTTTCTCCGCGAAAAAAGGAAGAGGATGTAGAGATTGAATTGGGCGATTTAGCAGAATTGGACCTTGAGATTTAAGAGGTGTAAAGCATGAAAAATACACAGGTGCGCTACTCTTCAGAAGAGAAAAGCCCAACTGTTAGCCCTGCGTTTGCCGAATTGCTTCCGCCCTTGCCAGAAGAGCAGATGGCAATGCTGGAAGCGGATATTTTGCAAAACGGATGTTATAGCCCCATCATTGTCAATGAGGATTTGGAAATTGTAGATGGGCATCACCGCTACCGTATCTGCAAGGAGCACGGTCTTCCAGATGAGATGGCCGTGTTTTCTTTTGCAGATGTGCTGGAAGCGCAGCAATGGGCGCTGGAAACCCAGAAATCCCGGAGAAACCTGACGGTGTGGGAATTGGGACAGATCGCATTGAAGTTGAAGCCAGCCATCGAACAACGCGCGGCAGAAAATCAGGGCGCGCGCACCGACCTTTCGGCAACATTGCCGGAAGGTCGCGTGGATACACGGGAAGAATTGGCCAATGCAGTTGGAATTGGTGAACGGACTATGGGGAAAATCATGCAGATCGACGAGCATGGACCGAAAGCCGTCAAAGAAGCGTTGCATCAGGGAAAAGTGTCTGTCAACAAGGGATATGAAATCACACGGGAAGTGAAAGGACTACCGGAAGGAGAACAGGAAACGGCGGCGGAACAGGCGCTGGCAGAAGCGGAATATAGTAAAACTGCCCGGAAGATTGACTCTCAGGCGTCTATCGCAAAGACAATCGTCAATGCAATGCAAAAGCCGATGGAAATGGAACCGACGCTGGACAATGTACGGATCTGGATGGCATATGCGGATATTACTGCCGAAAATATGGCGGACATGCTATGGAAAGTAGACCGGGCGATTGAGAAGCTACAGGAATTGCGCCAGGTCATGGAACGGTGCGGAGGATTGGAGGTGGTAGACGGTGAGGATCCCGAAGGAAGTGAAGGAGAGGATTGAGCGAAAACTTAAACGCAAAGCAGGCGTGAGACGGTCGGAGATCGTGCGCCTGCTTTTGTTATATGGAGAACCAACCGACATCAGGACACTGATGGAACGGGATCTCAACCGCACGGCACAACGGCTGGTAGCCAGTATTCGAGACAAGCATGGGGACCGGGAAGTGTTGGCCATAGAGCAGCAGGACGGAGATGTGGAATATGCGTTGATTTCCAAGGCAGATAACCTGGATAAACTGCCTGTAACCCATGACAGCCTGACCAAGCGGGCAGTAGGTATCAAGGCGACAGCGGCCAAGGTGCTATGGCGCATTCGCTATCTGACCAGGCAAATTGATGGGAAAGAGTACCGGGATGGGCTTAAAAACCGCAGTTATTTAGAAATATAACATAATAAGTTCTTTAACATGGATTTCATTGTACAGTCAGATAAAAAAGAGATCCAGCATCTGAATATAAAACCGGATATATCTGAAAAGACCAGAGAGAGGTGAGCATTTATGGAAATTATCGGCGTAGGCCATGGCTATGCCGCTATGAAAACGACCCACTATGTATTTCCTTCCGGTGTGGTGGATTATGGAGAACACGAGCCATATACCCTGCAGAACACTTTGCTTTATAACGGAAAATATTATGTGTGCGGGAGTGGACGGCAACCGCTTTTACGAGATAAGATGGTCAATAACAATTATTATCTACTCACCCTTGCGGCACTGGCCAAGGAGGTACGCTATCGAACGGGTAAACGAATCCCCAGGAATATGCCGCTATATTGGATAACATGGAACTGCTTAAAGGAGAGCCGTCCGTTGTGTTGGCAGATATCGGGGGATGGACGATGGAACTCATGCGGCTGGACAACTATATTCCCAATGCAGCTACTTGCCGTAGTTTGGAGCTGGGTATGATACGGTGTATGGACGAGATTTTGGAACAGGTAAGGAGGAGCATGGGACTATCGCTCACGGTAGCACAGGTGGAAGCGGTACTGCAAGATGAACCGTGCAGCTTGCCGGACAAAGCGAAAAACATCGTGTTGGAGTATGGGGAACATTATACTGCTCAACTACTATCCGCTATCATGGAATGTGGATTTGATATAACCGCCATGCCCGTGATTTTCCTGGGCGGAGGCGCTGGGCTGATCAAACACCACATAAGCCCCAAAAACGCCTTGTGCCGCGCTTTTATTTTGGAGGACACACAGGCCAATGCCAAAGGGTATGAGCGGATTTGCGCCCAACAGCGGCGACACAGTGGCCATGTGTGAAATAAAGCGGATCGGACTGCGCCTGTCGCTTGAAAATGAAATACA
>DBGCIZ010000299.1:0-3286 GCA_048355355.1 Christensenellaceae bacterium
GCAGCTGGGCTGATATTTCTTCAGCATAATATACTGCCCATCTACGAAAATTTCAATAGAATCCTTGCATTCTATGTTCATCATTCTGCGAAGCTCGATGGGGAGCACAATCCTGCCGAGAGAATCTACGGGCCTTACAATTCCGGTTGACTTCATAATTGTATACCTCTCATCTTATATTAATATATACTAGTATAGAACAAATGTCCAAATTAGTCAAATTTCCTTTTGTATCATTGGATGACGGAATGATATAATTGGTATGCAGTTTGTGTATTAATTTCCATTTTTATATCACAATAAGGGTTTTCTACGCGACATTAATAAAATGTTAATAAAATCTGTGCGATTTTGTTAGGCTTCGTCATATACATAGGTATCTTATGTTTCGGATGGGGGAACGACGAAATGATGAAATACATCTGGGCCGGCATGATTGTCGTCGGTGTAGCCGTTGGCATTGGCACGGGCAAGGCCGACGCCGTTGGCCAGGCGATTACGGACGGAGCCATGGAGGGAGCGGAGCTGTGCCTCTCCCTCATGGGAATTTATTGCCTGTGGCTGGGGATTTTAAATATTGCGGATAAGGCAGGCCTGGTAAACAAAATGGCAAAGGTGGTAGGCAGATGCATCGGCTTTCTGTTTCGAGGGCTGAAGCGGGACTCCGACGCGATGGGCTACATCACTTTAAACATGGTAGCCAACATGCTGGGCATGGGAAACGCGGCAACGCCCTTTGGACTGAAGGCAATGGAGGCCCTAAACCGGGAAAACGGCGGGAAAAAGACGCCCAGCGCGGCCATGTGTATGTTTATTATTATCAATACGGCGTCTGTTCAGCTATTGCCCTTGACGATTATCGGCCTGAGAGCCGCAGCGGGCTCGCAGGCGCCGGGAGAGATTATCGTCACAGCCTTTCTGGCGACACTGGCGACCGCCATCTTTGGCATTATTGGCGCGAAGCTCTGCGAAAGGTTTTCTGCAAAATGACGGTGCTCAATTGGATTTCCTCTATGGCGATGCCCCTGTTTATGGTGGCGATTCTCTGCGTTGGGCTGCTAAAAAGGGTGGATGTATATAGCGAATTTGCCAAAGGGGCAAAATCCGGCATATCCACGGCGTTTAAGGTGATGCCCTATGTAGTGGGGATGATTTTCGCGGTAGATATCTGGAAGGCTGCCGGTATTTTCGACTACCTGTCCCAATGGATTGGCGACGCGGTCCGCTTTGTAGGCATTCCTCCAGAGGTGCTCCCATTGGCGCTGATGCGGCCCTTTTCCGGCGGGGGAAGCTTTGGCATGCTGGCAGGCGTGTTTTCGAAATTTGGGCCGGATTCCTACATTGGGCGGGTGGCCAGCACCTTTATGGGAAGCTCGGAAACTCTGTTTTACACGGTCTCCCTCTACTTCGGCAGCATTGGCATTCATAAAACGCGGTATGTCATTCCCGTGGCGCTGGTGACGGACCTGTTTGGACTGGTGTTTTCCGCGCTGATTTGCACCGCCGTATTTGGCCCATAACAACGGCGAAATCCGGAAAAAGGTTGTGAAAAGCGGAAGATTGAAGTATAATATACTATCAGAAGAGGCGTTGGCCCAGGGCCAAGGTGAAGCGCCTGGAAAGCGAGGAATGAGCAATGAGACCCGGAAGAAAGGTGAATGCAGTTGCTACATACAAGATTTTAAATAGAGGAGAGCTGGCAGACATGACGGCCATCTGCGTCAACGGCTTGCGCACGAACGCATCGATTATCTCTGCTTTTATGAATCAGTGCGACAGAGTGATTCCCGTGGACAGTGTGGAGGAGGCGGTCATAGCGGGGAAGCAATTCCCTGGGGACAGCATCATCACCGGAGGGCTGGACATACGGGACAAGTTTTTTGAGTTGACAAACTCCCCCCTGGAGTTTACCGAAGAGGCTGTGGCCGGGAAGGTGATTATTCATTGCTCTGGCAATGGCTCCCGCTGCATCAAGGCATCCTTTGACGCGAAGAATTCCTTCGTAGGGCACCTGATTAACGCCACGGCAGTGGCCAAGCGGGTCCTCCGGGAGGATGACGATATTTACGTCGTAGGAGCGGGAACCAGCGGCAGGCTATCCCTGGTGGATATGTATTACATGGGCTCCATTGTGGACCGAATGTGCACCATGGACAATAGCCTGGTGTTAGACGATTGCGCCATGCTGGCGCTGAAGATTTACCGGGAATTTCGGGACAGGCCCAAGGAGTTTATGGCAGGGGTGGAGTCCTTTGAGGAGCTGATTAGCATCGGCGGCATGGACGATATCGACTACTGCCTGCGGGAGGATATTGCTGATATCGTGCCCAAATATGAGGAGGGCGTGATTGTTTTAGAGAAGGACGGGAGGAACCTATGAGCAAGCCGACATTTTACATCACTACGCCGATTTATTACCCCAGCGACAAGCTGCACATCGGCCATACCTACTGCACAGTGGCGGCGGACACTATGGCCCGCTTTAAGCGGCTGACTGGCTTTGACGTAATGTTTTTAACCGGCTCGGATGAGCACGGGCAGAAGATTGAAAAAATTGCGGCGCAGAACGGCATGGAGCCCAAGGAATATGTGGACAAAATCGTGGCGGGAATCCAGGAACTCTGGAAGCTGATGAACATCTCCAACGACGATTTTATCAGAACCACAGACCAGCGCCATGTGGCCGTAGTACAGAAAATTTTTAAAAGACTTTACGACCAGGGGGACATCTACAAGAGCGAATACGAGGGCTGGTACTGCACGCCCTGCGAATCCTTCTGGCTGGAGCGCCAGCTGGTGGATGGGAAATGCCCGGACTGCGGCAGGCCCGTGGAAAAGACCAAGGAGGAGAGTTACTTCTTCCGCCTCTCCAAATATGCGGACAGGCTGATTCAGTATATTGAGGAGCACCCAGAGTTTATCCAGCCGGTGAGCCGAAAAAACGAGATGCTGCAGAATTTCCTCCTGCCAGGGCTGGAGGATCTCTGCGTCAGCAGAACCTCCTTTAAATGGGGCATTCCCGTCACCTTTGACGAGAAGCACGTGGTCTACGTCTGGCTGGACGCTCTTTCCAACTATATTTCTGCCCTGGGGTATCTGTCGGACGACGACAGCAAATTCCAGAAATACTGGCCGGCGGATGTGCATCTGGTAGGCAAGGAGATAATCCGCTTTCACACCATCATCTGGCCCATCATGCTGATGGCGCTGGGGCTGCCCCTGCCAAAGCAGGTGTTTGGGCACGGCTGGATGGTGTTCGGCAACGACAAGATGAGCAAATCCAAGG
>DBGCIZ010000300.1:0-1695 GCA_048355355.1 Christensenellaceae bacterium
TGACAGCTGTAGGCAAAGAGGAGGCTCAGGCCAGGATTTTGGAGACGAGAGCCTGCCCAGGGGAGCCGAGGGCGCATATTACCCTTTGCGCAGCCTATATGAAGGCAGACAAGATGGAGCTGATTGCCCAGAAGGCAACCGAACTTGGGGTCAGCCGCTTTCAGCCCTTTTTCAGCAGCAGGTGCGTGAAGCAGCCGGCGGGAAAATCCGAGGAAAAGGCGCTGGAGCGCATGGAGAGAATTTCCTGGGAGGCGGTGAAGCAGTGCGGCAGGGCCAAGCCAATGGAGATTGGCAGACCGCTGCCCATGGAAGAGTTGCTGGAGACAGTTCGGCAGGCAGAGCTGGCAATCTTTGCCTATGAGGCGGCGGAGCAGCCGTTGCGGGAGGCGCTGGCCAAGGCACGAGGCAAGACGAATGTCTGCCTGGTAGTGGGCAGCGAGGGGGGCTTTTCTCCAGAGGAGGCGGCCCAGATTGCCGAGGCTGGCGCAATGTCCGTTTCCCTGGGACCCAGAATTTTACGGGGGGAGACGGCCGCCATTGCCCTCACAGCTGCCGTGGCCTGGGAGATGGGGTGTTGAAATGAAGGCGGCATATATGACCTTGGGCTGCAAGGTGAACCAATATGACACAGCGGCCATGGAGGAAATTCTCCAGAGAGAGGGCTTTGAGACGGTGGATTTCAGCGAGAAGGCGGACTTATACGTGGTCAATACCTGCACGGTGACCAACATTGCGGACCGCAAATCCCGGCAGATGATTCACCGGGCCCGCCAGATGAACCCAAAGGCAAAAATCTGCGTAGCGGGATGCCTGGCCCAGCGGGATGCAGAGGCTATTTTGCAGATGGAGGGGGTCAGCGCGGTAATCGGCGCCAAGGACAGGGCAGAGATAGGAAGAATTGTCCAACAGATTTTTGCAGAGGAGGGGCAGGTCAACGCAGTGGGCAGCATCCGAAAAGAGCGGAGCTTTGAGCCCCTGACCATTAGCAAAAGCGATGAAAAAATCAGGGCAAACGTAAAAATCTGCGAGGGCTGCGAGAATTTTTGCTCTTATTGCATTATTCCCTTTGCGAGGGGCCCCGTGCGCTCCCGTCCCCTGGAGGATATTTTGGCAGAGGGCGACAGGCTGGCTAAAAGCGGTGTGAAAGAGGTGGTGTTGACGGGCATCCACATTGGCTCCTATGGAAAAGACTGGGACTACCGAAGACGGTTAATCGACGTGATTGAGGCAATGGAGCAAGTGGAGGGCCTGGAGCGAATCCGCTTGGGGTCTTTAGAGCCCTCGATGATTACGGAGGAGTTTTGCGCCCGGGCGAAGGAGGGAAGGAAGCTTTGCCCCCACTTTCATCTTTCCCTGCAAAGCGGCAGCGCCACGGTGCTACAGCGCATGAACAGAAGGTATACACCGGAGGAATACGCTATGGCGGTAGAGCGGCTGCGGCATAGCTTTGAGAATCCGGCAATTACAACGGACGTCATCTGTGGATTCCCCCAGGAGACGGAGGAGGAGCATAGGGAGACCCTGGCGTTCCTGCGGCGGATTGGCTTTGCCAAGGTGCACGTATTCCCCTATTCCCAGCGAGAGGGGACGCGGGCCGCGGCCATGAGCGGACAGGTTCCCATGGCAATCCGGAAGGCCCGGGCGGCAGAGGTGGCGCAAATCGGCGCGGAGACGGCGCAGCGCTATTTGGAAGGC
>DBGCIZ010000301.1:0-5490 GCA_048355355.1 Christensenellaceae bacterium
TTTTTGGACCAAATCTCCTGCGTATTTCTCGTTGCGCAGAATGCGCAAAACCGCCATGGCAGTCCATTTTGTGCCGCCCCGCGCAGTTCTGCGGCCCCGCCGCTCCAACTCTGCGGCAATGGCGTATGCCCCCTTGCCCTCCTCCACGTATTGATAAAAAATCTGCCGCACCGTCTCTGCGCCTTCTGGCTCCAGCTCCAGCGCTCCTTCCCGGACCCGGTAGCCCAGCAGGTCCCTGCCAAATACCACTCCCCGCTCCATGCTCCTCAGCTGGCCCCATTGAATCCGCTCCGAAATCTTCCGGCTCTCCTCCTGGGCGATGGAGGAAAGGATGGTCAGCCGAAGCTCTGCGTCCGGCTCCAGGGTATTGATGCTATCCACCAGGAAGATGACGCCAATGCCCCAGCTCTTCAGCAGGCGGGTATAGTAAATGCTGTCCAGCGTATTTCTGGCGAAGCGGCTAATCTCCTTGGTCAGCACCACGTCAAAGAGACCCCGCTCCGCGTCGGCAATCATGCGCATAAACTCCCGCCGCTTCCGGGCGGATGTGCCCGTGATGCCTTGGTCTGCATAGATGGCCCAGAGCTCGTATTCATCGCTTCGCTGCAAATGCTCCTCAAAATAGCGCCGTTGGTTCTCCAAAGAGTGGGCCTGGTCTGCGCTGTCTGTGGAAACCCGGCAGTAAACGGCAGCCCGCTTCACGGCTTCCACACCTCCGCCTCCTCAGAGGTTTCCCAATCCTCCCCCTGTATGTATCCCCTCTCCCTCAGGGCCCGCAAAGCTGCGCGCACAATTCTCTTTTCCAAAGCGGCGTCCATCTGGCAGCACCTCCCTCTTTCCCGGCGAAATATCCGGGGCCTGTTATGTATATGCGTCTGGCTTCGATATTTTTCTGCAAAATCAGCGTCTTTCTTCCGTTGCGCAAAAAGATGTTATTGTATCGGCCCTATTTCTTTGCTATAATACAGAGTTGAACATACGGCGCAGAAACCCAGCTGTATGTTGCGCAAGCATGCTGCCCGCGGGCGGCAGTTTCTGTCTGCCTTTTCCGTTCGCCGGTTGAGCGGAGGCTTTCAGCAAGAGGATTATAGGCCCCTTTGCAGGGCGTCAGGAGTATATAGAAAAAAAGATGGATAAAGAAAAAATCGAGCAGGGCGTCAGACTAATCTTGGAAGGAATTGGCGAGGATATCCACAGAGAGGGCCTTTTGGAAACCCCGGACAGAATCGCAAGGATGTATGAGGAGCTTGCTGCCGGCTATGGCGACAGCGCTTCCGAGCATCTGAAAAAGCGCTTCCATGTGGAGCAAAACGACATGGTGCTGGAGAAGGACATCCCCTTCTACTCCCTTTGCGAGCATCACATGCTGCCCTTTTACGGCACTGCTTCCATCGCCTACATTCCCAACGGCGAGGTGGTTGGCCTGAGCAAAATCGCGCGGACGCTGGAGGTGTTTGCCAAGCGTTTTCAGCTTCAGGAGCGGCTGACCGCCCAGGTGGCGGACGTCTTTATGCAGGACCTGAAGCCCCAGGGCGTTATGGTGCTTATCGAGGCGGAGCATATGTGCATGACCATGCGGGGCATCAAAAAGCCGGGCACCAAGACGGTCACCGTCGTCACCCGCGGTTTATTTGACGGCAACGTCACTCTGCAAAACCAGTTCTACCGCATGCTGGAGCATAGAGCGTAATGGAGCGCGTCACGAGGATTTGCCTCCATCCCCTCTGGCGCAGCTGCGTAGAAGAAATCCGCCAGTTGGAGCAGGAGCGCATATTTTGCAAGCACGACGTCGCCCATTTTTTAGATGTGGCAAGGATTGCCCAGATTAAAAATCTGGAGGACTGCCTCGCCATTCCCCAGGAGCTTATCTATGCCGCGGCGCTGCTTCATGACATTGGCCGGCACCTGCAATACCGGGAGGGCACCCCTCACGAGCAGGCCAGCGCAGGCCTGGCGAAGGGTATTCTTGCAGATTGCGGCTTCACCCAGGAGGAGACTGCCGCCGTCTTAAAGGCCATAGCCAGCCACAGAGGCAGTCCGCCAGGAGGCGACGAGCCCCTGGCCGCCCTTCTCTACTGGGCGGATAAAAAATCCCGGGCCTGCCTCCTTTGCTCTGCCAGGGAAGCCTGCGATTGGAGCGACAGTAAAAAAAATCTACATCTATCCATATAATTTAGGAGAATATCGCATCATGATGAAAATTGGAAACCACACCTTTGACGTTGCAAGCAACTGCTATGTGATGGGTATTTTAAACGTGACGCCGGATTCCTTTTCCGACGGCGGCAGGTGGAACGACCCAGATGTCGCCCTGCGGCACACTGCCGACATGATAGAGGAGGGCGCCGCCATTATTGACGTTGGCGGCGAATCGACCCGGCCCGGCCATGTGCAGATTTCCGTTGAGGAGGAGATTGCGCGGGTTGTTCCCATCATTCAGAGCATCAAAAAAAGCTTTGACATTCCCGTTTCCATTGATAGCTATAAGAGCCAGGTCGTCCGGGCAGCCTTGGATGCTGGCGCAGATATGGTCAACGATATTTGGGGCCTGAAGTACGACAGAAAGGTCGCCAGCCTCATTGCGGAATACCAGGTTCCCTGCTGCCTGATGCACAACCGCCCCAAGGCGGAATATGACTCCTTTCTGGAGGATATGTGCCGCGACCTGCAGGAGTCCGTCTCCATTGCGCGGGACGCAGGCGTTTCGGAGCATCAGATTATTCTGGACCCGGGCGTCGGCTTTGGCAAAACCTACGAGCATAATCTGCTGGCCATTCACCACTTAGAACGCCTCACCGCCCTGGGATACCCCGTGCTTCTGGCTACCTCCCGGAAATCCGTCATCGGGACGGCCCTGGATTTGCCGACAGATGAGCGGCTGGAGGGGACGCTGGTAACCACCGTGTTTGGCGTGCTGAAAGGGGCGGCCTTCGTCCGCGTCCATGACGTGAAGGAAAACGTCAGGGCCATCCGCATGGCCCAGGCCATTTTGCAGGCGGAGGAATGAGATGCGTTCTACAGGCTACGACGAAATCCACATCAGGGATTTGCAGGTTTTCGCCAACCATGGCGTCTTTCCGGAGGAAAACAGGCTGGGGCAGAAGTTCCTCGTCTCTCTCACCATGTATATGGATACGCGCAAGGCGGGCAGAAGCGACCAGCTGGAGGACTCCGTCAACTATGGCGCAGTTTCTGCCTTCGTCACCTCCTACCTCCAGGGGCACACCTTCCGGCTCATTGAAGCGGCCGCCCAGCATCTGGCCGAGGCGCTGCTGCTGGCCTATCCCCTGCTGGCCGGCGTCACGCTGGAGCTGAAAAAGCCTTGGGCCCCTGTGGGCTTGCCGCTGGATACGGTCTCTGTGAAAATCAGCCGGTTCTGGCATCGCGCCTATGTGGCTCTGGGCTCTAATTTGGGCGACAAGCAGGCCTATTTAGACCAGGCCGTGGCCGCCCTCTCTCAGCACGAGGCGTGCCGCGTGGAGAAGGTCTCCTCCTATCTGGTCACAAAGCCCTACGGCGGCGTGGCTCAGGACGACTTCCTAAACGCCTGCCTTCTTCTGAAAACCATGCTTTCGCCGGAGGAGCTGCTGGATTTCCTCCACCAGCTTGAGCAGGCTGCCCATCGGGAGCGCACTGTCCGCTGGGGGCCCAGGACGCTGGATTTAGACATCATCTTTTATGATGATTTGGTTCTCGAGGCAGATGCGCTGACCATTCCCCATGTTGAAATGCAAAAGCGGGAGTTTGTGCTCCGTCCCCTAGCGGAAATTGCCCCTAACAAGCGGCATCCCCTGCTGGGCAAGACCGTTTCTGAGCTGCTGGAGGAGCTCATGGCTGAGAGCCAATCCCTTTGATTTTTTCCACCAAAAAACCGGCGTTGCCCCGTGGCGCGCCGGTCTTTTCGTATCGCCTTAATAGTCCTCCTCCGGCTCCTCCTCGCCAATGTCGGACTTGGGCTTCTTCAAGCCCTCGATTTTGATGCCCTTCTTCTGGGCATAGTCCCAAAGGGCTGCGTGAATGGCCTCCTCTGCCAGCAGGGAGCAGTGCACCTTCACCGGCGGCAGCCCGTCCAGCGCCTCCATGACGGCCTTGTTGGTCACCTTCAGCGCCTCCTCCACAGTCTTGCCCTTCACCATCTCTGTTGCCATGCTGCTGGTCGCCACAGCCGCGCCGCAGCCAAAGGTCTTAAACTTTACGTCCCGGATGACGTTATTGTCGTCAATATCCAGATACATCCGCATAATATCGCCGCACTTGGCGTTGCCTACCGTTCCCATGCCGCTGGCGTTTTCAATCTCGCCTACATTCCTGGGGTGGGTAAAATGGTCCATTACTTTCTCGCTATACATGATTCAGCACCTCTATTCTTTTTCACAAAGTCCTCGTACAGGGGAGACATGCTCCGCAGCGTTACCAAAATTTCCTTCAGCGCGTCCACTGTGTAGTCCACATCCTCCATAGTATTGCCAAGCCCCAAGGTCAGCCGCAGAGAGCCGTGGGCAATCTCGTGGGGCAGACCAATGGCCAGAAGCACGTGAGATGGGTCGAGAGAGCCGGACGTGCAGGCCGAGCCGCTGGAGCCACAGATGCCCTTGGCATCCAGCATCATCAGCATGGCCTCTCCCTCCACGAATCGGAAGCAGAAGCTGGCATTGTTGGGCAGCCGCTCCTCCGGGTGGCCGTTTAACCGGGCGTAGGGGATTTCCTTCAGCACCCGCTCAATCAGGTGGTTCCGCATGGCTTTTTCCTGCTCCGCGCGTTCCTCCATGGTCTCCACGGCCATCTCCACAGCCTTGCCCAGGCCTACGATGCCAGGCACGTTCTCCGTGCCGGCGCGGCGCTTTCTCTCCTGCGCACCGCCATGGATAAAGGACCTGATTTTTACGCCCTTGCGGATGTAGAGAAATCCGATTCCCTTGGGGCCGTTCAGCTTGTGCCCGCTGGCGCTGAGCATGTCGATGTGCATTTTCTCCACATCCAGAGGAATCTGGCCAAAGGCCTGGACTGCGTCTGTATGGAAAAGGATGTTATGCTTCTTCGCCACGGCCCCAATCTCCGCAATGGGCATAATGGTCCCAATCTCATTGTTTGCCGCCATGATGGAGATGAGGATGGTGTTTGGCTGAATGGCCGCCTCCACTGCCTCTGGCGACACCCTTCCGTATTCGTCTACGTCTAGATAGGTAATCTCCGCGCCTCTGGCCTTCAAATATTCGCAGGTATGCAGAATGGCGTGGTGCTCCACCTTGGTGGTAATGATGTGGCCGCCGTTTTTGCCCAGCAGGTCATAGGTGGCGACCAGCGCCCAGTTGTCCGCCTCCGTGCCCCCGGCCGTAAAGTAAATATTGTCTGCCTGGGTGTTCAGCGCCCGGGCAATGGTCTCCCGCGCCTGTGTCACAGCCGCCTTGCTTTTCTGAGAAAAGCTATAAACGCTGGAAGGATTTCCATAAAGCTCCGTAAAGTATGGCTCCATGGCCTGAACCACCTCCG
>DBGCIZ010000302.1:0-10718 GCA_048355355.1 Christensenellaceae bacterium
GCCAATCACCGCCTCCAGCACAATGGGAATGCCGCAGAGCACGATAGCCACCCAGGCAGGGTCGAAGGGGAGGGGAATCAGCTGAAAAATACTGAGGAGCAGAGCGATTCCCGAAATGATGAGGAGCACAATTTCTTTTTTTGTGCCGCCCCACTCTAAAAAGCGTTCCAGTTGTTTCATAAGAGCCTCCTTGATACCTATACCGGTATGGCCACATTATACCTATAGGGGTATATGTTTGTCAAGAGGCATAAAAAAACAGCCCGTCCGGGCTGCTGACGCGGTATCGCGTGTTATGTCATATTGGCGAAGCGCTCTACTGCCTTTGTAAAGCTCTCGATGGTTTTGTCTGCATCGCCGTGGGCAATGCCATCCCGCACGCAATGCTGAATGTGCCCCTCGAGAATGACCTGGCCTGCCTTATGTAAGGCAGATTTCGCGGCGTTAATTTGCGCCAGAACATCTTCGCAGGGAATATCCTCGTCAATCATCCGGTCAATCGCCTGCACCTGCCCAATAATCTTTTTCAGTCTGCGGTGCAGATTGTCCGCATCCATGCATTGTCTCATCCAGATTCCCTCCCTTTTCAGACGTCTTGTGCTATAAGAACATTTTATGGGCCGGATGGACATTTGTCAACCCGAGGCCGTCAGCGGTTGTCCACCTTTTCGGGATAGAGGTCGTGATTGGCCAGCCGTTGAAAGGCGATTTCTTTCCAGACAGTCCCCTCCTTGCCGTAATTGCAGTAGGGGTCAATAGAAATTCCACCCCGGGGCGTAAACTTCCCCCAAACCTCAATATATTTTGGGTCCATCAGGCGGATTAAATCCTTCATGATGATGTTCATGCAGTCCTCGTGAAAATCCCCATGGTTGCGGAAGCTGAAGAGGTATAGCTTGAGGGACTTGCTTTCCACCATTTTCTGGTCTGGAACATAGGAAATATAGACCGTTGCAAAGTCCGGCTGCCCAGTGATGGGGCAGAGACTGGTAAATTCAGGACAGTTAAATTTCACAAAATAGTCGTTCCCCGGATGCTTATTGGGAAAAGTCTCCAGCACCTCCGGCGCATAGTCCGCAGGGTAGGCCGTATGCTGGCCCAGGGCGCTCAGGCCCTCTGTTTCTGCCTTTGTTCTCATTTTACTACCCTTCCTTTCAATGCCTTGACCAGTATTGCGCCGACGACGCCGGGGAGGAGCTGCCCAATCAGCAGGCTGAGCGCCATGGCCCAATAGCCAATATTCAAGATGGCGGAAAGCCATGTTGCCACGCCCAGGCCAGGAATCAGAATAACCGGAATAGCCACCAGCAGCGGGTTCCAGCCCTTGCGGCGAATCAGATAGCAGCAAAGGGCCGTTAAAATGCCGACGGCAAATCCCCCAAGGATATCCGGCAGGCCCATGCCCCCCATGACCAGGTTGGATACCATATTTGCCAGGCCCAGCGGCAGCACCAAAAAGGGGAACAGATAGGCGAGGGCATAGAGAGCCGTCGCAATTCGAATCTGATAGGCGCCAAAGGCAAAGCTCTGGGTCAGCCATATGATGACTACGTAAAGGGCCAACACCAGGGCAGAAATCGTCAGCTTTTTTGTGTGGTTCAATTTGCTCAGTTCAATCATCACATACTCCTTTTTACGCGAATTTGTGACCATCAAACCGCAAACAAAAGAGACGCTCGCCGTCTCTCACAGCCGTAGTTTTGTTTATAGACAGGATGGTCACGAACTGTCTCTATGTTATTTCTGAGATATTATAGCATTCACTGCTGCGCTTTGCAAGATTTTTATTGACGAACACATAAATGAGTGGTATGATATAAGAGTTCCTTGCCGAAGTGATGGAATTGGCAGACGTGACGGACTCAAAATCCGTTGGTAGCGATACCGTGTGGGTTCGAGTCCCACCTTCGGCACCATAAAAAACCGCTTACAAAGCGGTTTTTTATTTTTCGTGTTGCATTTCGTGTTGCATTATCCGCAAAGAGCCTCGCTCGGCTCATCTGCTCAATTGTAAATGCCCTCGCAACGGTTCGCTGTCGCTACCAACGCTGTTTCTCTAAAAAAGAGCAGGTTCTCTTACAAGCGCATTCACAGTAAACTGCACTTGCTGCTAATTTTTTGTTCTATATTTACTCTATTTTATAGCGAATAAAGAGCAATGCAAAATAACTTACTTTTGCATTCTAAATAGATGGGATAAAATCAGAAGATTCTCGCGCGCTCATTGCAGCTGGTCGCTTCAGGCTTGCGCCTTACCAGAGGGGCAGGGACTAATAAAAAGCGAATCACTTTAAAATTGCTTTTTACAGAGCGAATATAGAGCGCGTGAAAAGCAAATCATAAAAATAACCCTTAGGAATGTTACAAAATGCTTACAAGGAATTGTTGCAGATATGTCGAAAAAATATATAATAGGTCGTAAAAAAGATGGAGGAATGTTCCGCTTTACTAGACCAGATAAAGGCAATAATGCGCAGCAACATTGACAAAATGGCAAGCGTAGCTTGTCCATAGCAGAAAGAACAGGTTTATGATTTCCCTTGGCGATTATATTATTGGCAATATTTAAAAATAATTGCTAAAAATGGATTTTTTCTATTGACAATATCTGAAAATAAAGGTAATATTAATTTATAATAACTGCAAATAAAAGGGAAATCATAAAAAACTCGCTCAGATAGAAAAATTATATATTGTGATATATTTCTGAAAGGAAGGGAATCCAATGGGAAAATAAAAAGTCCTTGAAAGTTGGAGTAGTAGCGATATGTACTCTTGATCGTTTTCACGATCAATTGGGAATCTTTCAAGGACTCCAAAATTATAGCGGAAATCAAACAAATTGTCAAGCAAAAATTTTGGAGGAAAGAAAAATGAAAAAGAACGGCAAGAAAATAGTTGCGTGTGTGTTGGCCCTTGTGGCTATTCTGGCTTTCAGCAGCACGGCCTTTGCGGCTGGCGAACGGTTACATCATGAGGGTACGTCGAAGTATGGCTATTATACCTCAGGTTCCGTACCACAGAAAAGTGATAACCATTTAAAATGCCTCACTACTTATCGTAGGCCTGATACTGCAACAATGCAGGCGTATGCTGTACAAAAAGTAGATGGTAGTTGGGTCAAACTCACCGCAACGGGGAATTTTGGTGCTGGCACTAACTTGTACATTCCTGACTATGCGCAAGTACGTAATGTCTATTTGCGGATATTAAATTCAGGAGATTATTATGGTGTCTCGGTGCGAACAACTGGTCAATGGGAATTGCAAGTATAAAATGTAAGGCTACAATAACCAAAGGGGCTCTTTTTGAAGAGCCCCTTCTCCTAAAATCTAGACTAGCTGGAGGTTGTTTATGAAGCGATTTCTTTCTCTTCTCATTATAATAGCAGTGCTTTGCCCCATTTTGATTGCTTGCCAACCAACACCCGAGGAAACCATTATTGGTCAGAAGGATGGTTCCTCTTTCGAAGAAAAAATCAATGAATCTGCACAAATAGACCAAGAAGGCACAGGGATCGGAAATCATTATTCTTACCAAAAACACTATGATGAATCGAAGAATACTCTAACAGTAGACGCTATTTTGACAGGTGGAGCTGAAAATGCTATGCCTGTATTACGCTTGGAAGAAGCATTCTTTGAAGATGGAGAACCGGAGAAAAGGATTGTAGAAAATTTATTTCCTGAGTATTCTATATTTAACAGGACATCTTTGTTAAAAGAAGAAATTCAAGCAGAGATTGATTATCTGGAAATGATATATTTCCGCATTCAAAATAATTTAGATTGGGAGACAGGGGAACCCATCCCTGATGGCACTGAACCTGATTATCTTTTTCCTCCTTTGGCAAAAAAATATCAAAACCTTACTCCGGAAGAAGAAGCACAATTGACGATAGAGGATTATTATGAAGCTTACCTGGAAGAACGGTATCAGGATTATGCCAATGCACCGGATATAGAAGATCTAGAGCCGGCCGATTATACCATTGAAATTCCGAATGGGAATACAATTCCACAGGATAATTTATTTGCTATTCGTGACGATAAAGTTTACAATTTAACTTTTGCCAATGGAACAGCTGACCAGATGGGCTCAACATTTATCGTAGAGCGAATGGATAAAACAGTGCCTGAAGATATTGAGATATCGGAGGTTTTGACTCCAGCAGATAAACTGCGACAGGATGCAGCGATAGAAGGGGATTTAGCTCAGATAGAGGAGTGCATAGACAGTATCGGTGTGGACTATTTGACCCTATATGGCGCCTATCAGGGGGACGGCGTCTGCCGGTATATCTACACCCGGCAGTACAATACAGCCCAGGAGGACTATGTGCCCAGTTACCTGGGGATGACTGCCACAGATGGAGATGGAGTCATCATGCGGGATCTCTGGGGGCCGGAATACATGCAGATTACCACCTACGAAGGGGAAATGTATGACATTGACTGGTATAATGCCTCTAAAATCAAGGAAGTAGAAAACGAAAACGTCAAACTGCTGCCCTGGGAAGAGGTGCAGGAGATTTTCGAGCAGCAGATTGATTTCATGCTGACCCCGGCCATGGGCCAGCGAAATGAGGAGGGGCAGCGGATTTACTTCCCCAACCCGACGGACATCACCATTGACAGGATTCACCTGGGGCTGACCAAGGTATTGGTGCAGGACACGGACGAATACCGGCTGATTCCCACCTGGAGCTTTTTCGGGACGGATAACAGCCCCAACGATGCAGTCCATTATGAAAAGTGCTACCTGACTATCAACGCCATAGACGGCAGCATTATTGACCGAGGCGTGATGTATTAGGAGATTATCACTCAGCAAGCCGTTTGGAGCCTCCAGGCGGCTTTTTCTGTGGAAAATATACGCTTTTGATATTGCAAATGCTATGATGGCTTGTTATAATATGTTAAGAAGTATGAATATCACAATGATAGCATTTTTGTGAGGTAACCTATCAATGGCAAAACGAATTAGAACCGTTTTAGGCGATATTGACGCGGATAGATTGGGATGGTGCCAGTGCCACGAGCATCTTTTTCTGGAAAAGGGCAAGTCCTATGAGGTCAGTCCGGCGCTCTGTATGGATGACTATGATAAATCTCTTCAGGAGTTGATGCAATATCGGCAGGCGGGGGGCTGTTCCTATGTGGATGCCCAGCCGGTAGGTGCGGGCCGGATGGCTGAGCGAATGGTGAAGGCGGCTCAAGCCAGCGGTGTGCATATTGTCGGCAGCACGGGATTTCACAAGACCGGCTTTTACGAGGAGGATAGTTTTATCTTCTCTTGGAGCGAGGAGCAGCTGGCTGATTTGTTTTTGAGTGAGCTAGAGGAGGGCATGCTTTCCTCTGTGCAGGATGGAGAAAAGCGGCTGACGGCCAGGGCCGGCATTGTCAAGGTTGCGGTGGACAAGGGCGGCGTTTATGGCACGGCGACCTATGAAAAGCTGTTTCGCGCAGCCCTGACTGCGGCAAAGAAAAGCGGCATGGCGGTTTTGGCTCACTTTGAAAGCGAAACCGACGCCTTTGAGCTGCTAAAGTTGATGGAAGAATATGCCCTGCCTCCGGAGAGGCTCATTGCCTGCCACCTGGATCGTGCCCGGCACGACTTAGGCTATCATAAGGAGCTGGCCCAGGCAGGCGCTTTTTTGGAGTACGACACTATCAATCGGCTAAAATATATCAGCAATGAAAAGGAAATCCAGCTCATCTGCGGTATGCTGGAGGCAGGATTCTGCTCTAGCCTGCTTTTTTCTCTGGATACCACGAACCAGCGTCTACGCAGTTATGGCGCTGATTTTGGGCTGGATTATATTCTCACTACCTTTTCTGCCATGCTGGCAGAGGCTGGCGTGGGGGAGGATACGCTGCACGATATCATGACGGCAAATGCTGCCAAGGCGATTGCCGTCAATATATAAAAAATCAAGGAGTAAGTGCTATGTTTAATTTTGAAAAGGCGACGCAGCTGACGATTTACTTCATAGGCGTTACCACGGGAAAATCCTCTATTATGAAGGTTTTTCCGGAGTGGGCCAAGGCGATGGGCCTCAACGACGCGGTCATTAAGGGAATCGATATTGAGATTCACGCAGACCGCGAGACATACCGCAAGGTAGTGGACTTCATCAAGAACGATGAGCTTTCCTATGGCGCGCTGGTTACCACGCATAAGCTGGATATCTATAAGGCATGCAGCGACATGTTCGACTATCTGGATCCCTATGCCCAGCGGTTTGGCGAAATGTCCTCTATCTCTAAAAAGGATGGCAAGCTCTGCGGCCATGCCAAGGATCCCATCTCCAGCGGACTGGCGCTCAGCGATTTTGTCCCTGAAAACTGGTGGAAGGATCACGGCGGCGATTTTTATGTAGTAGGTGCAGGCGGCAGCGCGATTTCCATGGGCGCTTACCTGATGCGCGAGGAGCACAAGGGCAATTATCCCAAGCGGATTATTGTCTCCAACCGCTCTAAGCCCCGTCTGGACGAGATTGAAGCTATCTTTAAGGATTTAAATCCCGGCGGTATTGACATGGAGTTCCATCTGTGCCCGGAATTTGAGCAGAACGATGCCGTATTAAAGACGATTCATCCCTATTCCGTCATCGTCAATGCAACCGGCCTTGGCAAGGACCGGCCCGGCTCCCCCATGACGGACGCATGCGAGTTCCCGGAAAACAGCCTTGTCTGGGAAATTAACTATCGTGGCGACCTGACCTTTAAGCATCAGGCTGAGGCGCAGAAGGAGGCCAAGCATCTCCATGTGGAGGATGGCTGGCGGTATTTCATCTATGGCTGGACCCAGGTTATTTCGGAGGTATTCCATCTGCCGATCGAGGGCGAGCTGCTGGAGAAGCTGGACGAAATCGCGAGACAATTCAGAAAATAAAAATATAGGAGGCACCTGAAATGGGCAATAAAAATTCAGAAATTTTCGATTACGCAAAGGGCTTTGTATGTGATTTCGACCTGAAAACAGGTCTTTCCAAGACAGCCCATTCTACCAAGCGGACGCTTGGCCAGATGAAGGGCATGTATTATGACGAGGAAGCCTACGCTAAAATGGATCCGGAGACCGTAGTCTACGAATTCTACGAGATGGGCGCGCCGGAGACGCCGGGAGATATTGCCATGGGTATGTCTATCACCTATCCTGGCAAGGTTGGGGATGAGTATTTCTTCACCAAGGGCCATTTCCACACGATTTTAGACACTGCCGAGGCATATTTTGGCCTGTCCGGCGAGGGCTATATGCTCATTGAAAACCCGGAGGGTGATTGGGATACTCTGCCCATCAGCCCCGGAGCAGCTGTCTACGTGCCCAAGCGGTATGCCCATAGAACAGTGAATACAGGCAATACGCCCTTAGTCACCTTCTTTGCCTTCCGTGGCGATGCTGGCCACGATTATGGCACCATCGAGACGAAGGGATACCGCAACATGATTGTGGAGAAGGACGGCAAGGCTGTGACCGTGCCCAATCCCAAGTGGAAATAAGGAGAGGTTATTATGAAAATCTTAGTTACGCCGACTTCCTTTTTAAAGCCGGAAAATGCAGAGTCTAAGGCGATGCTGGAGTCCTTTGCCGACGAGGTGGTCTATAACGATTTGGGACGGCCTCTTCAGCCGGAGGAGATTTTGGAGCGCCTTGACGGAGTGGACGGCTATCTGGCAGGGCTGGACTATATTAACGCCGACGTTTTAGCCAAGGCGCCAGCTTCCCTGAAGGTCATCTCTCGCTACGGCGCAGGAGTAGACCGGGTAGACATGCCTGCGGCAACAGCGAAGGGCATCAAGGTTACCAATACGCCGGGCACTAATGCAGTCGCCGTCTGCGAGCTGGCCTTTGCCCTGATGCTCAGCGCAGCTAGGAGCATCCCCAAGCTGGATCAGGCCGTGAGAAAGGGCGAATGGCCCCGCAGCCAGGGCATCGAGCTGAAGGGAAAGACCCTGGGTATTATCGGCTTGGGCGCCATTGGCAAAAATCTGGCCACCAGGGCCATCGCCTTTGGCATGACGGTCATGGCGTATGACCCCTTCCTCGACAAAAAATTCGCCGAGGAACATGGCATTGAGGCGGGAGACGATGCTGCGGCCCTGGAGAAGGTCATTTCCTCTGCCAACTTCCTGTCTCTCCATGTGCCTCTCATTGACAGCACGCGCCATATGATTGACGCTGCCGCCATTGCGAAAATGCCGGACGGCGCTGTCATCATCAACACGGCAAGAGGCGGTATTGTGGATGAGGATGCTGTTGCCGATGCCCTGAAATCCGGCAAACTGGCAGCCGTCTGCCTAGACGCCTTTGAGCAGGAGCCGGTGACGGATTCTCCGCTGCTGGCCTTTGACAATGTGATTATGACACCCCACACCGGCGCTCATACCAACGAAGCTGTCAGCGGCATGGGCAAGATGGCTGTGGAAAACATTATTGCAGTGCTCTCGGGCAAAGAGTGCAGATATATTCTCAACAAATAACAGATGAGGAGATGGAAAAATAATGGATAAGGTTGAAATTTTAAAGAGATTGCAGGACTGCGGCGTTGTGGCAGTCGTTCGCGCGGAGAGCGCAGAGCAGGCGATTAAAATTGCAGACGCCTGCATCGCCGGCGGAGTAAAGGGCATCGAAATTACCTACACGGTTCCCGGCGCTACGGAAATCATCAAAGAGCTGGCTTCGAAGTATACGCCGGACGAGATGATTATCGGCGCTGGCACTGTCCTCGACCCGGAGACGGCAAGAGCGGCTATTCTGGCTGGCGCAAACTACGTTGTCTCTCCCTGCCTGAATGTAGATACAGTAAAGCTGTGCCTGCGCTATCAGGTGGCCTGCATGGCTGGCGCAATGACGATCAAAGAGGCTGTGGAGTGCATGGAGGCAGGCTCCGATATCGTCAAAATCTTCCCGGGCAACCTGTTTGGACCCAAGATTATCAAGGCAATTAAGGGGCCGATTCCTCAGATGAAGATGATGCCCACGGGCGGCGTCAATGCAGACAATGCTGCCGAGTGGATTAAGGCCGGTGCTGTTGCCGTAGGCGCAGGCAGCGACCTGACAGCTGGCGCAAAAACTGGCGATTATGCCGCCGTTACAGAGGTGGCAAAGAAGATGGTTGCGGCTGTTAAAGCGGCAAGAGAGGGCAAATAAGCTTTTTTCGAGAGAAAGCCTTGGTGGATGATGGTCCGCCAGGGCTTTTTTCATAGCCCGGCTTGCAACATGGGCCGTTTTTTTATATGATGAGAGAAACGGCAACGGAAGGGGAGAGACGGCCTTGCTGCTCAAGCAGATGAGATATTTTGTGGCGATTGTGGATTGCAACAGCTTTACCAAGGCGGCGGAGCAGTGCTATATATCCCAGTCCGCCATTTCCCAGCAGGTAAAAGCTCTGGAGCAGGAGCTGGGAGTGGAGTTAATTCACCGGGCAAACCGGCGATTTGTCCTGACCCCGGCAGGGGAGCATTTCTATGGACGCAGTAAATCCATTCTGGAGCAGGTAGATAGTCTGCTCCGCGAGACCCGGCGGCTGGGCGCAGACCGAGAGCTCCAGCTGCGCATCGGCTATCTGCGCTGCTATAGTGGCCTGGAGTTGCACCAGGCCGTTGCCCAGTTTTCGGGGAGCTATCCCGAGGTAGAGCTCCATATTGTCAATGGAACGCATGAGGAGCTTTATAATCTGCTTCGCTTTGGCGATGTAGATTTAGTCGTCAGTGACCAACGGCGCGCTTTTTCCGATGCATATGTCAACCTGGAGCTGCTGCAATGCGGCTGTTATGCAGAATTGCCCAGCCATCATCCTCTCAGCCAGGGGGAGAGCGTGGCTCTGGAGGAGCTGAGGCAAATGCCCTGCATTTTGATTTCCTCGCGAGAGCAGCAGAATGCTGAGCAGGAGTATTATCAAAACACCCTGGGCTTTGGAGGTAGCTACCTGTTTGCAGATACTCTGGAGGAGGGCCGCCTGCTGGTGGTCAGCAACCGGGGCTTTTTGCCCGTGGAGGGTGTCGGTACGCTGCCGCCGCCTGGCGCTGGCATCCAGCGCTTGCCAATATATCAGGATGGCAGGCAGATGATGCGGAAATACTGCGCCTTCTGGCGCAAGGAGCAGTCTGGCTACTATATTGAAGAATTTGCAGCCCTTTTGCGAGAGCTTTTGCAGCCGCATAAGAAAAACTTATGAAAATAATTCGAAATTGCAATTGCTTTTTTTATCGATTTATCGATATGATAAAATATAAGGCAAAGGAGGCAATGGCAATGAGCAAAGCATTGATTGTATACTACTCCCGCAAGGGGGAGAACTATTGGAACGGCAGCATCAAAAATCTGGAAAAGGGCAATACGGAAATTGTGGCCGAAATGATAGCAGAGCAGACGGGCGGCGATTTATTCGAGGTGGAAACCGTCAAGGAGTATCCGGCGGACTATTACGCCTGCATTGAGGAAGCGAAGGCAGAGCTGCGGGAGAAGGCCAGGCCGGAGCTCAAGAGCTATGTGGACAATCTGGCCCGATACGATACTGTTTTCCTGGGGTACCCAAACTGGTGGGGCACCATGCCTATGGCAATCTGCACCTTTCTCGAACATTACGACTGGTCAGGGAAGCGGGTTATCCCCTTTTGCACCAACGAAGGCAGCGGCATGGGGAGGAGCGAGGGAGATTTGAAAAAGCTCTGCCATGGGGCCCAGCTGGAAAAGGGCCTTTCCATACACGG
>DBGCIZ010000303.1:0-3751 GCA_048355355.1 Christensenellaceae bacterium
TGCCGCTTTGCCTCGTAGTCGATAGCTCTTGCGATGGCTTTAAAGGAGTTCATGTTCTTCATCTCTGTTCTAGTGCCGAATTCCTTTTGGCCTACCGGGCGGACAGAGATATTCACGTCCGCTCTCAGCGAGCCCTCCTCCATTTTTACGTCAGACACGCCCAAATACTCTAAAATCGCCTTCAGCTTCTCCAAATAGGCGATCACCTCGGCTGAGGAGCGGAAGTCCGCCTCAGACACAATCTCCAGCAAGGGCACGCCGCAGCGGTTATAGTCAGCCAGGGTGCAGTCCTCCCAGGGGTCGTGAACCAGCTTACCCGCATCCTCCTCCATGTGAATCTCCTTGATGCGAATTTTTTTCTTCACACCCTCCACCTCTATCTCCACATAGCCATTCTGACAGATAGGCAAATAGAGCTGGGAAATCTGGTATGCCTTTGGCAAATCAGGATAGAAATAATTCTTCCGGTCGAATTTATTGTAGCGGGTAATCTGGCAGTTGGTAGCCAGCCCCGTTTTAATGGCGTATTCCGCCACACTCCTGTTGAGGACGGGCAGCGTGCCCGGCATGCCCGTGCAGACCGGGCAGCAATGCGTATTGGGGTCGCCGCCAAACTCCGTGGTGCAGGAGCAGAATATTTTCGTCTTCGTAGAAAGCTCTGTATGTACCTCTAGGCCTACAACTGTTTCGTAATTCATGGTTCGCGCCTCCTATGGTCTCGTGGGGAAAGCCTTGTGAAAATCCGTGGCCTGCTGGTAGGCAAAGGCCAGGTTCAGCAGCGTTTTCTCGCCAAAGGCCCTGCCGATAAGCTGGGCGCCCACGGGCAGCCCTGCCTCGTCCCTGCCACAGGGCATAACCAGACCGGGCAGCCCTGCCAGATTGACGGACACTGTGTAAATATCGCTTAAGTACATCTTGAGCGGGTCGCTCAGGCTCTCCCCCAGCCTGGTGGCCGTTGTGGGGGCCGTGGGGCTCAAAATCGCGTCGCACTGCTCAAAAGCTCTGTCAAACTCCTGCTTAATCAACGCCTTAACCTGCAACGCCTTGTTATAATAGGCGTCGTAATAGCCGGACGACAGCACAAAGTTGCCCAGCATAATCCGCCGCTTCACCTCTGTGCCGAAGCCTTCACTTCTGGATTTCAGATATAAATCGTATAAATCCTCCACACCCTCAGCCCGATAGCCGTATTTGATGCCATCATAGCGGGACAGATTGGAGGATGCCTCCGCTGACGCAATGATGTAGTAGGCAGGCACTGCGTATTCCAGCAGCTTCATAGGGAACTCTACCAGCTCCGCACCCAGGCTCTTTAAGGTCTCTGCAGCCTCTAAGATGCGGCTCTTCACGTCCGGCTCCAGGCCTTCGCCAAAGTATTCCGCTGGGATGCCGATTTTTAAGCCCTTAATTTCCCCATTCAGGGAGGTAAAACAGTCTGCCAGCGCGGAGGGAACGGAAGTTCCGTCCCGCTCATCCCTGCCGGAAATGATGTCCAGCGCCGCGGCCACATCCCTGGCGTCCCGTCCAATGGGGCCAATCTGATCCAAAGACGAGGCGTATGCGATTAATCCATATCTGGAAACCGCTCCGTAGGTGGGCTTCATGCCCGTAACGCCGCAATAGGAGCAGGGCTGGCGGATAGAGCCGCCCGTGTCCGAGCCAAGCGTGTAAAAGGCCTCCTTTGCCGCAACAGCAGCGGCAGCGCCGCCGGAGGAGCCGCCCGGCGCCCGGTCTGTATCCCAGGGATTTTTGCAGGGGCCAAAGTAGGAGGTCTCGTTGGTGGAGCCCATGGCAAACTCGTCCATGTTCAGCTTGCCCACAATCACTGCCCCCGCTGCCTTCAGTTTCTCTGTCACAGTGGCGTCGTAGGGCGGCTTGAAATTCTCCAGCATTTTCGAAGCGCAGGTCGTGTTTTTCCCACGGACGCAGATGTTGTCCTTAATGGCCACGGGTACACCAGCCAGCGGGCCGGAAATCTCTCCCTGGTCCAGCCGTTTCTGCACCTCCTCCGCCTGACGCAGCGCGTCCTCGCCAAAGCACGAAATGTAGGCGTTATAGGCGCCGTCCTTTCCCTCTACGGCCTTCAGGACAGCCTCCGTCGCCTCTTTCACGGAAATCTCCTTAGACTGTATGCGTTCGCCCAGCTCTACGGCTGTAAAATCCAGTAGTTCCACTTTCGCTGTCCTCCTCTATTCCACTGTCTTGGGCACCTGAAAGGCGCCGTCCTTTTTCCTGGGCGCATTGGCCAGAAGCGCATCCCTGTCCTCGGAGGGGCGGACTACATCCTCTCGAAACACATTCCGCACGGGAAACGCGTGAGACATCGGCTCAATGCCCTCTGTATCCAGCTCGTTCAGCTTTTCCATATATTCGATAATGCTGCCAAGGCCGGCTTCCTCCCGCTTTTTCTCCTCCTCTGTCAGGCGGAGGCGGGAAAGGTCTGCCACATAGTCTATAATTTCTCTTGTTACCTTCATTGCTACGCTCCTTTACGGCTCCAGCCGTTTCAAGTCTCTTGGGAACATGCAGGAATAGCGGACGTTGTCCTGCCCCAGCAGCTTCATGGTCAGCCGCTCCAGACCGATGCCCAGGCCGCCGTGGGGCGGTGTGCCGCACTTATGGGTCATAAGGTAGCTTTCAAAGTCCGCCGGATCCATGTTCCGCGCCTTCATTTTCGCCACTTGCTCCTCGTAATCGTGGATGCGCTGGCCGCCGGTCGTAATCTCCATGCCGCGGAACAGCAGGTCAAAGCTCAGGGTATACCGGGGGTCAGCCGGGTCATCCATGGCGTAGAAGGGCCGCTTTTTGGAGGGATAGTGGGTGACAAACACAAAGTCGCTGCCGTATTCCTCCTGGAATAGCCTGCTGATGTTGTGCTCCTCCTCCGGCTCCAAATCAAAGGGATTGCGAATCTTGGTGTGGTATTTTTCCGAAACCATCTGCTTCGCCTCGTCAAAGCGCACCATGGGGATGGAGGACACATCGGGCAGCTGGATTTTCAGAGCTGCCACCTGCCTGGCGTACTCCCGCTTCAGCAGGTCAAAGGTATATTGCAGCATGCCCGTCTCCATGGCCATAATGTCGTGAAAGCTATCAATAAAGCCCATCTCAAAATCCATGGACGTGTATTCGTTCAAATGCCTTGCCGTGGAATGCTTCTCCGCCCGGAATACCGGCCCGATTTCAAACACCCGCTCATATACGGGCACCAGCATCTGCTTGTAAAACTGCGGCGACTGGGCCAGAAACGCCTTTTTGTGGAAGTATTCCAACTTGAAAATATTGGCGCCGCCCTCTGCGCCGGCAGACACGATTTTCGGCGTATGAATCTCCGTAAAATTCTGGGAGGTCAAATACTCCCGGAATCCCCTTGCAATGCCCTCCTGAATCTTAAAAATCGCCCGCTGCTGCAAATTCCGCAGGGTTACTGGCCTAAGCTCCAGCAGAGCGTCCAGAGAGGTATTCAGCTTATACTTTGCAATGTCGATAGGCATGGCTGCCGCCGGCCGCGAAAGCACTTCTATTTTCGTCAGCCGAAGCTCAAAACCGCCGGGGGCCCGCTTTTCCTCGTTGACCACGCCCTCCACGGCGATACTATCCCCGTTTTTCAGGGAAGGCTCCATGCCCTCCTCCTGAACCAACTGAACAATGCCGTCCCTCTTCCGCAAAATTACAAAGGTAAAGCCGCTCATGCCCCGCACGTTGTGGACAATACCCCGCATTTTCACCGTCTTGCCGAACTGCTCCGGCC
>DBGCIZ010000304.1:0-2023 GCA_048355355.1 Christensenellaceae bacterium
GTACCCGGAGGAGATCACCCGGCTCACGGAACGGATCGCGGGCTATGAGCAGGATGTGGCGCTGGCGGCGGCCCACCCCAAGGCCCAGGAGGGCTTCTGCGGCATGGAGGTGGATGGCAAACACTATGCTGAAAAAGAGGACGCAGGCAAGGCTATCATTGACGTTTGCACCCGCATGACTGGTTCCGACGCTGTTCTTTTGGGGCAGTACCGGGGCTTTTCCATGGTGCTGGCCTATGATGGCAGGAGCAACGAGTATCGGATCACACTCAAAGGCACTCTTTCCCATACGGTGACGCTGGGCGCAGATGTGTTCGGCAATATCACCCGCCTGGACAACGCGCTGGAGAACTTGGCGGGCAGCCTGCAGGCCGAGCAGAACAGCCTGGAGGAAACCAAGACCCAGCTTGAAAACGCCCGCACCGAACTGGCTGCCCCATTTGCCCGCGAGGAGGAGCTGGCGGAGAAAACAGCCCGTTTGAAAGAGCTGAATATTCTGCTCAACATGGATGAGAAAGATAAGACGTTGATGGACGATACCCCAGACGAGGGCGAGGATGTGCCTGCCCGGAGGGTTGCGGAGCTGGCACGGTAAAGGAGGATACGATGACCAACGAAGAATTGAATACCAGACTCTATGAGAAAATGTTTGCGGAACAGGAGCAGTTCCGGGACTGGCTGCTTTCCCAGCCGCCGGCTGAGATTTTGAACCATGCCTACGAGTACACGGTGCGGGAGGACATTCTGATTTCTCTTGAATACCACGAGCTGGAGGATAATCAGGCCAGGGCGCTGCTGAAATCCGACAAGCCCTTGAAGCAGATTTTTGAGCGGTGGGAAAATCAGGAAACCTCTTATATGGATACGGTATGGGATACTGTCCAGGAACAGGCCAGGGCCGCCGAAGCCAAACAGAAAGCCAAATCGCAGAAGGAAAGGTGATCGCACATTTGCCATTGCGCTGCGGGGCAGGTATAGTATAATAAAAATCGTAACAAGGGGTGATGATAGATGGACGATAGCTACTGCCTGCTCCCGGAGCGCATTTCCGAGCAGTTTTCTGAAATCGACAGCGACATCGTGATGGATTTGGCGGCTGCCAGCCCGGAATATACCGAGTTGAAGGCCCAGATGGAGGAACTGAAACGCCAAAATCCTGTGATTGGCGCTCTGCTGGAGGGCAAGGGAGAGCTTTCCTTTACTGCTGATGAGCATGAATCCTTGAAGGAATTTATCCGGCTGTATATGCGGGCCGATAATATGGAACGGGAACACATCTACTTCCGGGGCCATGCAGACGGATTTGCCTATCTGAAGAAAATCGGCGCTTTCAAAACAGAATAGCTCTTTAGGCGGCATGGAGAAATCCATGCCGCTTCTACATACCCAAATTCATTAGCACCCCCAAAAAGGTCTTGAACAAAATAAGTTTTTACGGATTAGGAGTAAAAACTATTGGTATTCTTGAAGTTTTTCGCTATACTATTAGTAAGGAACAGGAGGTGAACGATATGATTATCCGACCACAATATATGAACACGCTGAAAACCTACCGTGACGTTCCGCTGGTGAAGATACTGGCGGGGATCCGGCGCTGCGGCAAATCCACGATTTTGGATATGCTGCGGGAGGATCTGCTGAAAAGCGGGATTGCCGCAGACCACATACTCAGTATGCGCTATACGTCGGAGGATTTCGACGACGGAATGACCGACAAGGCTATGTATCAGGGCATTAAAGAACAGATGACCGACGATGGGCGCTACTATCTGCTGCTGGACGAAGTGCAGGAAATCGACGGTTGGGAAAAAGCAGTCAACAGCCTGCTGGAAAATGCCAATACCGATATTTATGTGACCGGCTCCAATTCCAAGCTGATGTCCAGCGAGATCTCCACCTATTTGACGGGACGATATATCTCCATTCCGGTTTATACGCTGTCTTTCGCTGAATATTTGGAGTTTAAGAAATCAGATTCCCGTTCCCCAAAGGAGCTGTTAAACGAATACCTGCGGCTGGGTGG
>DBGCIZ010000305.1:0-4328 GCA_048355355.1 Christensenellaceae bacterium
CATGTTACTCAACCTCCTTTTTCACGCCAAGAGGATAGTATGGAATCATATTCTCTTTCAGCCAATCCAGAGCCTGCACCGGCGTCATGCCCCAGTTGGTCGGACATGTAGACAAAATTTCAACCATGGAGAAGCCCTTCCCTTCCATTTGGCACTGAAGGGCCTTTTTAATGGCCTTCTTCGCCTTGATGATATTGGGAACGTCGTGCAGCGAGACTCTCTCCACATAGGCCGCTCCTTCGATGGTGGCAATCATCTCTGCCATCCGCAGCGGAGAGCCGCAATGCTCCTTCTGCCTGCCGTAGGGGGACGTGGTGGTCACCTGGCCTACCAGCGAGGTGGGTGCCATCTGGCCGCCCGTCATGCCGTAAATCGCGTTGTTGATGAAGATGGTCGTAATCTTCTCGCCTCTGCCGGCTGCGTGAATAATCTCCGCCGTGCCGATGGAAGCCAGGTCTCCGTCGCCCTGGTAGGTGAACACCACGTTCTGGGGCCGGGCCCGCTTGATGCCGGTGGCCACCGCCGGGGCGCGGCCGTGGGAAGCCTCGTACATATCGCAGTTAAAGTAGTTATAGGCGAACACCGCGCATCCCACCGGCGCCACGCCGATGGCCTTATCCTGCATGCCCATCTCCTCAATGCACTCGGCAACCAGCCTGTGGGCAATGCCGTGGGTGCAGCCGGGGCAGTAGTGGAAAGGCACGTCCGTCAGCATCTTTGTCTTTTCAAATACTACTTTTCCCATCGTTATTTCCCCTCCTTTATGCGGATGAGTTCCTCCAGAATCCCCTGAGGCGTCGGCGTGTAACCGCCCATGGTGCCGTGGAAATAAACCGGCTTTTTGCCGTTGACCGCCAGCCGCACGTCCTCTACCATCTGCCCGGCGCTCATCTCAACGTCCAGGAATGCCTTCACCTGGTCTGCCGCCTTGGCAAACGTCTCCGTGGGGAAGGGCCAAATGGTGATGGGGCGGATTACGCCAACCTTGATTCCCATCTCTCTGGCCTTGTTTGCAGCGCTCTTGGCGATTCTCGCCGTTGTGCCGTATGCAGCGATGCAGTATTCCGCGTCGTCCATCCGATATTCCTCGACGCGCACCTCGTTCTTTTTAATCTCCTCATAGGTGGCCAGCAAACGGTCAGAAACCACCTTCATCTCCTCTGCCTCAATATAGAGGGAGTTGACGATGGAGCGCTTTCTCTTGCCGTCCCAGCCGGTGCAGGCCCAATCCTTGGGGGGCAACTCCTTTTTGGGCCGCTCTTTAAATTCAACCGGCTCCATCATCTGGCCAATCATGCCGTCGCCCAAAATCATGGCAGGCACTCTGTACTGGTCCGCCAGGTCAAAGCCGTCCATCACCAGGTCAGCCGCCTCCTGAATGGAAGCCGGCGCCAGAACGATTAGCCTGTAATCTCCATGGCCGCCGCCCTTGGTCGCCTGGAAATAATCGCCCTGAGAGGGCAGAATGCCGCCCAGTCCAGGGCCTGTCCGCATGATGTTGACCACCACGCAGGGCAGCTCTGCGCATGCAATATAGCTAATTCCCTCCTGCTTCAGGCTGATGCCGGGGCTGGAGGAGGACGTCATCGCCCGTGCGCCTGCACCCGCCGCGCCATACACCATGTTAATTGCCGCAACCTCGCTCTCTGCCTGGAGGAAGCATCCCCCCACCTGTGGCATACGCTTGCTCATATATTCAGGTATTTGGTTCTGAGGCGTGATAGGATACCCGAAGAAAAACCTACATCCGGCCTGGATGGCCGCTTCAGCAATCGCCTCGCTGCCTTTCATCAGTTTCTTAGCCATTCTTTTTCCCCTTATCAAATTTATTATTTTTCAACCGTAAAAACCAAATCCGGACACATTCTCGCGCAGGAAGCGCAAGCAATGCAGGCCTCCTCGTCCGTAATCGACACCGGATGGTATCCCTTGACGTTTATCTTGCCCTTATCCAGCTCCAGAATACCCTTGGGACATGCGGTGACACAAAGGCCGCAGCCCTTGCAGGCATCTTCGTTAATCGTCAGCTTAGCCATATCGTTCCTCCCATTTCAGATTTCGTATTTTTGGCCAGCGATACTCTTCCGCCATGAAAAAACACACTACTGCTTTTGTAGTGTGTTCGTCATATAGAGATTCGTTTATGACCACCTTGCCGGCAGTATCTAAGCCGATGGCTCAATCAATCCTGCCCAAAGCCGCCGTTTTATTACCGTTCTTCCGTCATAAGCCTTCCCATTTTCACAGGCACACTACCACTATCTGGCTGCCCTTTCAGGCGAGTATCCCCTCTGCCGGCAACAGAGCCCTTCCGGCCTGTTGCTTTATGCTTATGATATCACAGCCACCAGCGATAGTCAATGAAGAAAGCGAGAAATTCTCCTCCCCTGTTTCCTCCAGGGATGCCCGTGGCGCCCCCTTGCCGGCGAAAGGAGCGCGCCGTCCCCGTCACATTTAAACATTCAAATGTATGAATCTTCTCTCTTTTCCGGGGATCAAAACAGCTGCTTACATATCTATGACAGTTTTCGGCGTGCCAGCGTAGTTTTCAAAGTTGTCCTCATCCTGCCAGAGCCGCTCAATATCGTAAAACTTCCGCTCCTCCTTATGAAAGATATGGACAATAATATCGCCGTAATCCATAACAATCCAACGGCCCTCCTGGTAGCCCTCCATCCTGCTGCGGTAGATTCCCTCTTTGCCCAGGGCCTGCTCCAGCTCATCTGCCAGCATTTTCACGTGATTCGCCGCCCTGCCGCTGCAAATCACGAAGGTGTCTGCAATAATGGTGACCTTGGAAACGTCGATTAAGACGATATCCTCTGCATTCTTTTCATCCAACAGCGCCGCCATTTTATAAACGGTTTCTTCAAACTTCTTTTCCACTGATTTCCTCCTTTGCTTTCAGCATATCGTTATAGGTTTCAATCGAGTTCCACTCTATGGTGGCCCGCTTATCCAGCAGATATTTGATTGTGTGAATAATGCCCGCCAACACGCCCGCGTCTAAATTTTCGTAGGTAATGGCGCGCATCTCCTCTACGCCGTCAAAGTCCCTGTTCTCTTCAATAAAGTCCGCCTGATAAATAATCTTCTCCAGCAGGCTCATGCCACGGCGCCCGGTGGTATGATAGCGCACCGCGTTGAGAACGTCCTGGTCGGTAATATGAAAATCCCGCTCCATCAGCCTTGCGGCAATGGGGCCGTGGAGCAGCTCCGGATTCTGCTGTTCGGTCGGCGTGGGCGCAATGCCAAGCTCCCGGGCCAGGGCCAGCTTTTCCGGCATCCGCTTGGCAATATCGTGCAGCAGGGCAGCCGTCTGCGCCTTGGTCACGTCCGCTCCGTTCATCCGCGCCAGCTTCATAGCCATTTTCTCCACCCCCAGGGTATGCCGCAGCCGTTTTTCGTTGAGCACGCCGCGCAGAGCCTCGAGGTATTTCTCCCTGGTCGTCTCATCTAAACACATTGTTTTTCTCCATAAATTCTTCCACGCTTTTCGGCACCATTTTTTTCACGCTTCTTCCCTGGGCGCGGCGGCTTCGGATTTCCGTAGAGGAAATGTCTGGCGCAAAGCCGCGGGACAGATGAATCACCGCCCCATACTGCTCCTCCAGCCGCCGGATTTCCTGCGTCACGGCCTCGGCGCTGTCCCCCGGCCGCATAATGCAGATGAACTCCGTCATGGTAAACACCCGGCGGAAGTCCCTCCACGTCACCAGCTCAAAGAGGGTGTCCGTGCCGATTAAATAAAACAAATCCGTATGAAACAGCTTGGCCTTCAGCGCTGTCAGCGTGTCTACCGTATAGGTATAGCCCTCCCGCTCCATCTCCATGGTGCAGACCTCCAAAAAGGGCCGCTCCGCTGCCAGCAGCTCCACCATGGCCAGGCGGATATCCTTTTGCAGCACATCCATATCCCTTTTATGGGGCGGATCCCCCACTGGCAGAAGAACCACCCGGCTGAGCCCAAACTCGCTCCACGCCTGCTCTGCCATATAGAGATGGCCTAAATGAGGCGGGTTGAAGGTTCCGCCTAAAATCCCAAGTCTATTTTTTTTATCAAAATACCGCAGGCCTTCGCAGACTGTATTGACGTTTTCCATGGTAAATTCCTGACTGTTTCCCTTTCGGCAGTCGCCCGCCGTTGCTTTGTTTTAGTATAGCATACATTGCGCCAAATATGAATAGCCCCTTGCAGGATTTGTCAATAATCATGGTAAAAGGAGGCTTCCCTATGATTGCAGAGGATAAAAATATTCAAAAATACATCCGCCGGCGGTTCTCCAAGGGCAAGCGGGCCCTTGCCAAAATTATGGACGCCGTGTTGG
>DBGCIZ010000306.1:0-1817 GCA_048355355.1 Christensenellaceae bacterium
TCATTTGGACAAGGCATACAAAAAAGCCATGTACGCCAGAGTCCAGCGGGCGCTGGAAAAATACCCGGTCTCTCTGGATTACAACGTGATTCATCCACGGCAGGAATACCGGCAGCTGACCTTGTTTGAATAATCTGTCTTTTCCGCAGCGTTTTTGGCTGCTTTTGCGCAATCGACAGCAAGCGGGAAAGTTATTACCAAAAGCTTCATATACTATATTTGGGAAAATTTATAACAAGGGAGAATGGTATCATGAAGTCAGTAGTAACTTTTCTTTGCATCATTATTTTATTGGCCAGTTTTGCCACAATGGTGCCGGCGATGCATACGTCGATAGAGGCACACCGCTTTTCGCGGCGCTGCCCCGAGCATAGGCTGCAGCTGTCCGACGATGGGGAGGAGGCCCAAGGCCAGGAAAGCGGCTATCGTGCTCTTTGGATACAGGGATGAAATAGCGCGCCCAACGGAGGAATGGTGCTGCCGCATAATTGCTCTTAGAGCATGGATATGATACAGGAAATGAAATTTGTTGGGAGGCGCGGCATGGAGATTCGAGTCTTGCGATATTTTTTGGCAGTGGTGCGGGAGGAGAGCATTACGCGGGCGGCCGACGTGTTGCACATTACTCAGCCCACCCTGAGCCGCCAAATTGCGCAGTTGGAGGAAGAGCTGGACGTTAAGCTGTTTGACCGCAGCACCCGCAGAATCGTCCTGACCAATGAGGGCCTGCTGCTGCGCCGCCGCGCAGAGGAGATTTTAGAGTTGGTCGATAAGACGGAGCAGGAGCTGACCGAGCAAGACGAGATGGTGGCGGGAACGGTCTCCATAGGATGCGGGGACTTGGACGCGGTGCAAATGCTCCCCGCGTTGCTTCGCGCTTTTCATCAGCGGTATCATGCGGTTTCCTTTGACCTGTACACGGGGATTGCGGACCACATTAAGGACAGGATGGACCGGGGCGTGACGGATTTGGGGCTGCTGCTGGAGCCGGTGGATATGGAAAAGTACGACTTTATCCGCCTGAACCGAAGGGAAAGATGGGTGGTGGCCATGCATCCGGAAGCCCCCCTGGCTAAGCTGGAACGCGTCACGCCAGAGGACTTAAAGGGGCTGCCGCTGATTTTGCCGCGGCGCTCTAATGTGCAAAACGAGCTAGCAAATTGGTTTGGAGAGGATTGGGACAAGCTGAATATTTTGTTCACTGCCAATCTGCCCTCCACCAGCTCCATTATGGTGCACCATCAGCTGGCCTACGCGCTCATCATTCAGGGTTCCATTTCCTTTTGGGACAAGGAAAAAATCACCTATCGGCCCTTGCATCCAGAGCTATTGGCCACTAGCGTCCTGGCATGGAAACGACAGCAGCCCTTTGGCCTGGCGGCGGAAAAGTTCATTGCCTTTGCAAGGGAGACATTGCAGCAGAGCCAATGAAGGATGCCTGGGGTGGCAATATCATAGAGCGGAAGAGAGAGACGAGGGCAGGGAGGAACAATGTGCAAAAAAGGCCTGCAAGATGAACTGCGCAGTTTGGCTTTGCATGAAGGCGCCAACGAGACGGGGATTTCCCAGGTAACGGCCTGGCGCTTCCGAAAACAAAAAATTCAGATGCCGGAGACGGAGCATCCCTATTTATATTTGGTGCTGGACGGGATGCTCAGACTGCATACCCCCTCTGGCATAATGGACTATATGGCGGGGCAATATTCTGTCTCTCAAATCGACACGCCCCTCTGGGGCACGGTTTTAGCATTTTCGGAGCATGGGGATTTTCTGGCCCTTTCGCTGGAATTCACGGCCAATGACGTGATTACGGCAGT
>DBGCIZ010000307.1:0-6235 GCA_048355355.1 Christensenellaceae bacterium
GTGGACCAGCGGACGGATATCTACTCCCTGGGCGTCATGCTCTACGAGCTGGCCACGGGAAGGCTCCCCTTTACGGCGGAGGACTCCCTCTCCATGGCGCTCAAGCATCTGCACCAGATTCCCGATCCGCCTATCACCATCCGGCGGGACATGCTGCCCAGCCTGAGCAAGGTGATCATGCGGGCCATGGCAAAGGACCGGGAGGAGCGGTATTCCAGCGCGGCCATGATGGAGCGGGATTTATTCAAATGTATGGATGACCCGGAGGGCGAGTATGTCCGCGTCAGCGACGAGCTGGTAGGCGAGGAGGAGGCGGCCCGGCGGCGCACGGCTCACCGGCATCGGGTGCTGGCCCTGTCCATTTTGTTTACGGCGCTGATAGCCGTCCTGTTTCTGTTGATTTTCGGCCTGGCCTCTAACTTTACCATGACCCCGGGCACCCGCCTGTTTATGCCAAATTTGGTGAACAGGACGGAGGACGAGGCCATTCAGGCCATAGAAAGCATGGGCCTGAAGGCGGAGGTGACCTACGAGACGGGCGTGCAGCAGGGCAGCTACGTCATCCGCCAGTCGCCGGAGAGCGGCGTGGAGGTGCGCCGGGGCGACACGGTGGAAATCGTGGTGAACCGGGGCGAGAACGTCAGCAGCATGCCCTCTGTGGTTGGCCTGACCCGCGCCCAGGGCCTGCGAGCCCTTTCCGCCGCTGGGCTCAGCGTTCCCACCATCGTGGTGGACGAAGCCACCGTCACCGACGAGGAGGAGATTTTGCGGCAGCTGCCCGAGGCCGGGGAGGCCGTCCGGCCAGAGGACGATATTGTCCTCTACGTAAGCGCTGCGCCGGCTGCGGCGCCGGAGGAGGTGCCCGAGCTGGTGGGCCGGTATATCAGCGATGCCGTCGGGGCCGCCCGGGAGGCGGGCTACGCCCACATTTTGATTTATCGCTCCGCCATGGGGGAGGAGCCAGGGGCGGTCCTCTCCCAGGCGCCGGATCCGGGGACGGACGGCGCTGAGACGGATGGCACGTTGCGGGTGACGATGGAATCTCTGGGCGTGCCCAACTACGTAGGCTCCATCCATTTGGACGCAGCCCTTCTGACCCAGGGCTCCACGATCCAGCTGACCATTCAGGAGACTATTGACGGGGAGACCTGCGAATTTGTGGTGTTTGAGGCCACAGTGGAGAACGCCATGGACTTTTCAGACCAATATGGAGATGGCATCGGCTTTAGCGTATATCTTCCCTTGGAGACAGAGACGGCCCAGCGGGAGGTAACCGTTTACCGCAATGGGCAGATGGTGGCGGTCAGCGGCATCACGCTGACCCAGGGAGGAACCAGTTGAAGGGCATTATTTTAAAGGGAATCGGCGGATTTTACTACGTCAAGGCAGATGGCGCCGTTTACGAATGCAGGGCAAAGGGGATTTTCCGGCTGGAGGGCGTGAAGCCCATCCCGGGGGATTGGGTGCGCTTCACCCCGCCCACGGATACCTCCCTGGGCAGTGTGGATGAGATTCTGCCGCGGAGGAACCAGCTGGTGCGGCCGGCGGTGGCCAATGTGGATTTGCTGCTCATCATCTTTTCGGCCAAAAAGCCCAAGGCAGACCTGCTTTTGGCAGATAAGCTGCTGGCCTACGCCTATTTGCAAAACATTCCCGCTGCCATCGTGGTCAACAAGTGCGACACAGGCGGCGAAACCAGGGAGACGGTCCTGGCAGAATACGGCGCCTCCGGGGCGGAGGTGGTCTGCGTCTCGGCAAGGACGGGGGAGAACCTGGGCCGCGTCAAAGAGCTGATGCGGGGCAGATGCACCTGCCTGGCGGGGCAGTCTGCCGTGGGGAAATCCTCCCTGATTAACGCCCTGTCTCCCGGGCTGGAGCTGGAGACAGGGGGCCTCAGCAAAAAGACGGACCGGGGTCGCCACACCACCAGACATTCCGAGCTGCTGTATCTGGCGGAGCTGGACGCCGTGGCTGTGGATACGCCGGGCTTCAGCATTCTGGAGTGTGCAGACATGGCGCCGGAGGAGCTTTCTCGGGCATACCGGGAGTTTGACGGGGCCAGGTGCCGGTTTGGCGGCTGCCTGCACCAAAACGAGCCGGACTGCGGCGTGAAGGAGAGAGTCGCGCAGCATATCGTCCCCCAAGGGCGGTATGACAGATATTTAGAGCTATTGCAGGAATTGCAGAAAAGGAGAGAGAGACAGTATGATTAAAATCGCACCTTCCATTTTGTCGGCAGATTTTGCCTCCATGGGCGAGGCAGTAAAAAAACTGGAGGACTGGGGGGCGGACTACGTCCACTGCGACGTGATGGACGGCATGTTCGTGCCCAACATCACCTTTGGGCCCAAGATGATTGAGGATATCCGCAAGCACACCAGCCTGCCGCTGGACGTGCATCTGATGATTGAGCAGCCGGAGCGGTATGTAGAGCAGTTCCGCAAGGCCGGCGCGGACATTATCACCGTCCACCAGGAGGCTACCAAGCATTTGCAGAGGACGCTGGCCCTGATTAAAAGCAGCGGCGCCATGGCGGGCGTAGTGCTGAACCCGGCCACGCCCCTGGTCACCATTGAGGATGTGCTGGACGATGTGGACATGGTGCTGCTCATGTCCGTCAACCCGGGCTTCGGCGGGCAGAGTTTCATCCCCTCCGCTATGGACAAGGTGCGGCGGCTCAAGGAGATGATTGGCAGCCGCAGCATTGACATTGAAATCGACGGCGGCGTCTCCCCGAAAAACGCGGCGGAGATTATCCGGGCCGGCGCCAACGTGCTGGTGGCGGGCAGCGCCGTGTTCCATTCCGACGACCCGGGCAAGACGGTGAGGCTGCTCCGATGCGGGTTATAATCGCGGCGGGGGGAGACAGGCCCAGCAAGCGGGAGCTCCTGCAATATGTGAAGCGGTACGACCAGGTGGTGGCGGCGGACGGAGCCTGCAACTGGCTCTATCCCTATGGCGTGACGCCCCAGGTAGTGGTGGGGGATATGGATTCCATCAAGCCGGGGGTTCTGAAGGCCATTGAGAGGGAGGGGGCCAGGCTGGTGCGGGCCCCGCGGGAAAAGGACGATACGGATTTGATGCTGGCGGCCAGATATGCGGCAGAGGAGCTGAAGGCCCAGGAGGCGGTCGTGTTTGGCGGCCTGGGCGGCCGCTTGGACCATACCCTTGGGAATTTGCAGGTGCTGGCCTATCTGAAAAACAAAGGCGTAGACGCCTTCATGGTGGACGAAAACGCCATCGTCCAGCTGATGAAGGGCCAGGGGCAGATTGTGGCCGACGTGGGGAGCACGGTGTCCATCCTGCCCTACCTGGGCAACGCCGTGGTGACGGTCGCGGACGGCCGGCTGAAATACCCCCTCCAGGCGCTGGAGCTGCGGGGAGATTTCCCCATGGGCCTCTCCAACGTGATGGAGACGGCCAAGGTATCTCTGAAAATCGAGGGGGCCGTCCTGGTCATTATCAATCGGAAATAACAGTGTCAAAGAAGCGCTGCCTGCGTATTATGGAATAAATGGAGGTGGCGCTATGTGTTGCAGAAAAATAGCGGCGGCTGCGCTCATTGGGGCAGGGGTATTAATCCTGCTGCTCTGCGTGCCGCTCCAGTGCTGGCTTGTGCTTCTGGGGGCCGGGCTGATTGCTGCAGGCGTCCTGCTCATAAAATTTTGGCGATGAGAGGTGAAGGCAGATGCTGAAGGTGTATTGTGTAAAGCCGCCGAAGTTTATCCGGGGCCTGCTGAAGATGATATTGAAATAGGTGCTGCGGTGGACGGACGGCCCTGGTGACTGGCATCGGGGCGTCTTTTTTTATTTTGGCGGGGAAGTTAAGCCTACCATGGCAGGCGTAGCCGTGCTTTTTTTTGCCCGGGGGAGCGGCCAGCCCCCTCTCGCCCAGTTGAATACCGGCCAAGTCCTATGCTATAATAAACTAAAATATGCGGAGCAGACCACATCTGGGGGCGCAGTCTGGCCATGAGCTGGGAGAAAAAACGCGCTTCCGGCTTTGATTTGGATAAAAAATATAAAAATCAGACAAAGATGTTTGAAGTAGCTGCCATGCCGTGCTATAATTAATAAGATATAGCTTTTGGGAGAGACAAAGCAATGGACGAGGTTGTTTTAAACATATATGGAAGCCAGACCGTTGGCGAAAACAAAGAACTGATTGAGTTCACCACCCAGGGCCTGATGGAGCGGAAGGGCCGGGTAGTCACGCTGATTTACGAGGACTCGGGAGACGACTCCGAGGCGGTCCGCACGGCGATTTCCGTGGATGGAGACGTGGTGACCATGGAAAAGCAGGGCAGCCTGGAGACTCAGTTTATCTTCGAGACGTCCAAGACCTTTTCCACGGTATACTCCACCCCCTTTGGGGATTTGGACGTGACCCTGTTCCCCACCCTGGTGGAGGCCAGCATGGGCGAGACCAGCGGCCGGATTGATTTGGAATACGTCCTGAGCATTGGGGACACCCAGATGGTGAACCGGCTGAACCTGCTCTACGAGGCAAAGAAGCATTGATTGCCACAGGCGGCGCGGCCGTCTGAAAGATTTTTGAAATAGAAAGTGAGGAGAGTAGTATGACAATAGAGTGGATTGCACATTCGTGCTTTAAAATAACGCTGGAAGACGGCAGAGTGATTTTGTTTGACCCCTTTGATTCGGCCATTGGATACACCATGCCGGAGATTTCGGCTGACGTGGTCCTCATCAGCCACGACCATTACGACCATAACTGCACAGACAGCCTCCGGGGGGACTATGTCCTCATCCGGGAAGCGGGCGTGACGGAGCTGGACGGCATCCGCATCGAGGGCATCCCCACCTATCACGACCATGAAAAGGGCGCCAAGCGGGGAAGGGATATGATGTTTAAGGTGACGGCCGAGGGGCTCACCCTGCTGCATATGGGCGACGTGGGGGAGGTCCCCGACGAGGCTCTGCTGGAAAAAATCGGCGCGGTGGATATTCTGTTTATCCCCGTAGGCGGCGTGTATACCATCGACGCAGAGGAGGCGCTGGAGACCTGCAAGCGCATTGACCCCAATATTATCGTGCCCATGCACTATAAGACCCTGTTCCTGACGCTGGACATTGACCCGGTCTTTAAGTTTACGGACGCCGCCGGCCGGTATTACGACCGCTCCCGCCTGGGGGGAAGCTCCTTCTCCATCACTTCGGGAGATAAGAAAAAGCGGACCCGCATTATGGTCATGGAAAATAGCCTGGAAGGCTGAGCAAAACAGTAAATTTATTTCAATATCATTTGAAGGAGAACATGGATGGCGACGAAATTTATTTTTATTACTGGCGGCGTGGTTTCCTCCCTGGGGAAGGGCATTACGGCGGCGTCTCTGGGCAGGCTGCTGAAAAACAGGGGCTATAAGGTGGCCCTGCAAAAGTGCGACCCGTATATTAATGTAGACCCGGGAACCATGAGTCCCTTTCAGCATGGAGAGGTGTTCGTGACGGACGACGGCGCGGAGACGGATTTGGACATCGGCCACTATGAGCGCTTTACCGACGAAAACTCCTATGCGGACAGCAATGTGACCTCCGGCAAGATTTATTTCAGCGTCATCACCAAGGAGCGGCGGGGAGACTACCTGGGCGGGACGGTGCAGGTCATCCCCCATATTACCAACGAAATCAAGGAGCGGATTTTCAGCGTAGGGAAGAAATCCGGCGCGGACGTGGTCATTACGGAAATCGGCGGCACCGTGGGCGACATCGAATCCCAGCCCTTTTTGGAGGCTATCCGCCAGATGAAGTGGCAGGCGGGGGAGGAAAACGTCATGTATATCCACGTTTCCTTCGTGCCCTATCTGAACAAGGTCGGCGAGATTAAGACCAAGCCCACCCAGCATAGCGTCAAGGAGCTGCGCTCCCTGGGCATTCAGCCGGACGTCCTGGTGTGCCGCTCGGAGAAGCCTTTGGCCCGGGATATTAAGGACAAGCTGGCCCTTTTCTGCAACGTGAGCAACGAGTGCGTGGTTCATAACCCGGACTGCGGCAGCATTTACGAGGTGCCCATCGTCCTCCATCAGGAGAAGCTGGACGAAATCGTCTGCAAGCGGCTGGGCCTGCCCCTGAACGAATGCAATATGGAAGGCTGGAACGAAATCGTCCGGCGGCAGTATGAGCAGTGCGCCCAGAGCGAATGCGTCAAAATCGCCATTGTCGGCAAGTATGTGGAGCTGCACGACGCCTACCTCAGCATTGTGGAGGCCCTGCA
>DBGCIZ010000308.1:0-9724 GCA_048355355.1 Christensenellaceae bacterium
GGGCTGCTGCAGATTTCCAAGGCGGTGGGAGAGGGAGCCCAGGCGGCCATGAGCGCCATCCGGTTTGTCCGCGGGGAGGCCTGAGCTGAGCCGGAGGAAAGAAACAAAACGCCGCGCCAGGAAGGGGGCGGCGCTTTGTTTACGCCGAAAAGCAGCTAATATTCGTCCGTAGCTTCCTCAATGGCTTTGAGCAGCAGACTGGGCCGAATGCCCATGGCTTCGCCAATTCGATAAAAGGTCTCTAGAGTCGGCTTGCGTGCGCCTCGCTCAATGGCGCTGAGATGGGTGCGCCCAATGCCGGCCAGCCCGCTCACGACCTCCTGAGATAATCCCCTTTCTTCCCGAAAGCGTTGAATCACCCTGCCCACAATCACGGGGTTCAGCATAGGAAAGATTCCTCCTTACTAGTTAGTGTAAAGAAAGCAGGAGATTTTTCTGAATACATATGTTGTCATATGAATACATTTGTGTTATAATAATCAATAAAATAGATAGTTTATCTCGTTATAAAAAAGTGGACAGCCAGTGCGGCAAGTTTCTATGAAATGTATCAAAAAGAGCGTGAAAGGGAGAGGCATGAAGTTGTATCATGCATTGGAGTATGATATAATAAACTTACCAAATAAAAATGCGCATCAAAATACAGCGTAAAGGAAAGAAAAACTGGGAGGTATTCTGATTTTCATATCTATGTGTTGTTTTTTTCAGTTATAGGAGAATAAAAGGTTGAAAAATTGAGACCCGCTTGCGCAGAGGGGTAGCTTAGCTTTATGCTAAGAGAGAACAATAAAGGTAGAAAAGCATGTCCGAAAAAGAAAAAAACGGTGTTGACAGAGAGAAAAAAATTTCATCGAGAGAGATTTTAGCCTCGGAAAAATGGAAGGACGTAGCCTGGGATATGGGGCTGGTGTTTGATTTCGACGAGGATGGCACAGGCGATTACACCACCAACGGCTATTCTCACGATATTCAGTGGTCTGTGGACGGTCAGACACTGCTGTTTGAGGGCAGTTTTTTGGGGGCGGAGACCACCAGCGAGCTGGAATTGGTGGAGGAAAACGGATTTTATCTTTTGCAGTCCGAAAACGCAAGGATGGTATACGCGCGGGCAAGCGACTATCAGGCGGCGCTGGAGATATATAAAAAGCGGTAAATTAGCGGGCAAGCAGGGGCGTTTATAGGGATGGCTTGCGCTATGTAGGGCGATACCGGAGGAGAGAGAAAAATTCTTGTTGACTTTTCTCATATGACGAGTTAAAATATGTAATGTTGTGGGCCGAGGCTGCGGCTGGGGCTCCGCAAGAAGAGAATATCTGGGTGTAGCGCAGTTTGGTAGCGTGCTTGAATGGGGTTCAAGAGGTCGCAGGTTCAATTCCTGTCACCCAGACCAGCGAAAAAGGCTTTGTAATCGCGATTGCAGAGCCTTTTATTTTTATAAAAAACCCCATTTTAAACCCCGTTTTTTGTAATACCAGAATATATGGAGTTGATGAGGGTTGCGACAGTGACCATCTCGCCATCAAGAGTATGGCCATATGTATCGTAGGTCGGCATCTTAGAGCTATGACCGACGAAAGGCTTCAGCAGCGCTTCAGGGATGGTGCCTTTACACATACTGACGAACGTATGGCGTAATTCATAGAGGGAGATGCTGGTCAAGCCGTTGACTTCTTCATATTTTTTCAGCCGTTTATATAGTTCGCGGGAGGTGAGTTGGTCTCCATCCCGGTCGGGGAAGAGGTATTTTGAGATAATACCATGCTGCTTCAGCATAGCAAATTGGTCCTGCAAAATCTGTATGCCAATTTGAGGCAAAATAAATTCCCGGACAGCATTTTTCGTTTTACCGCTGGTATGCTCCCCGAAGCGGTTAAAGCTGCCATGGACGATAAGCGTGCCAGTTGTTTCCTGACGCTTTCTTTGCAGCTCGCACAACTCGCCGGGACGCAGCCCAGTGACTACAAGAAAGCGGAAGGCGTGAATATAAAATTCATCGCATGGCTGCTTTCGGAAAGATGTTGTAGCAATAGAAAAAAGTTTTTCTAAATCACTGGATGAGAACACCTGCCGTTTCCCTTGAGGCGCATATTTTGGAATCACAAGGTCTTCGGCATGAAGGGTGGTGGCGTGTGATTTCCTGGCAAAACGTAAAAAGGCAGTAAATGCGCCGCGAATATTAGAGATGTATTTATAAGACCTTCCGGCCTTAGCGGCGGCATTGAGAACATTTTGCATATCCTGCTCGGTCAATCTCTGAATTTGCTTGACGCCCACCCGCGGCAATATCCAGATACGCCCAATGGACTCCAGATTAGTATAGTTCCCAGTACTGTTGGTTCGTTCTTTGACTTCCTCTAAAAACAGGGCATATAGTTTGTTAATTTTCATGGTAGGGTTGCACAACCCTTTGAGAGCGTTTCTCGCCTTGCCCGCACATTCCTGCTGACCTTTTCTCCCAGGGAGGGAAGAAGAAAAGGTTTGACGGTTTCCATCAATCCAAACTTTGACCTGCCAGCGCTGGTATTTTTCGAGCCAGACTGGGACAATTACACGGTCCTGCATTGTCATACTCCTTTCAATCCTATTATGGTATTGCGTTCAACAAAATAGCGCCGCATAAAAACGGAACGACAACTGCGCTGATATACAAACAAGCCTGTAAGAACGGCTGATAGCGCCGAAACCAATGGGCGCAGTATTGCGCAAATAAATCGGCGGTTTCTTCTTCCAATCCTGATACGGAAGAAAAATGATGCCCCAACACAACATGGCCGCACTCGTGAAAAAGACAAATTTTCATCCTGGAGATGCTGAGAGAGCTGCTGACAGCAATCACTTTGATAAAAGAACTCTGGTAGGCAAAAGAGTCCACCAGAAGCGCTTGACGACGACAGCCTAGCATCTCTAAAATTCCGTAAGCGTCACGGCCGTCTGAATCATAATAGATAACATGCCAGCCGCAGTCCCGCAGCACCTTAGCAATATTGGCGCGCGTGGGAGCCTGAGGAAAATTGCGCATAAACCGCAATGCAGCAATAAAAATAAACGGATGAAACATATCAGTAAAGCTCCTCTATCCATAGTAACGTGAGAAAAGATAAAGACCCCTTCACTAATATATCCCGACAGAACGCGACATCTTACATTGGTAATTTTCTCCTATTTTTTTTCCCGGGAAAGGAGGAGCTGGCGCGCCTTTAGAGCATCTTCCTCCGACACCTGGACCGTTCCATGCTGGCCGCCCATGGCGGCCAATTCGCCTGTTATCATCTTTTGACCATCGGCATTGACCCGGTTATATTCCCGGTTCAGGACTAGTTCAACGGTCTCCCGGCCATAGTCGTCCAGAGCGCGGTATTTTTGAATAAGGGCCATTTCAGAATAATCAACTTGGAATCCCTGAGACTTTCCATAGTTAGGGTCAGAAACATCGTCAAGAATCCAGTAGTCTAGGGTAGTATTAAAATAATTGGCCAGCTTGCGAAATGTCGTAAGCTTAAGCCCCTCATAACCCTTTTTATACCAACCGTCTATAGTAGTATAGGGGATGCCGCTCTTTTGAGATAGGGAGCGTTTATTTAAGTCGTATTTTTTCATTAAAAAGTCCAGCTTCTCTAGGAAATTCATTTGTCCTCCTCCTCTGTTATGGAAAGCGTAACACATGGAAATTAAAAAAGCAAGAAATTTTTTACCCTATAACGTAAAAAACTATTGACATGATACGAATAAGGGTATATATTAAAATCATAAATTACCCTACAAAGTAAATAGAGGAGGAAATGGTATGATAAGATTAAAACACATTCTAGCAATCAAACAAATTACAATGCTTAGCTGCGCAGAATTTTTGAACATCTCAGAAAAATCTTTATACAACAAAATGGCGGGCAAGACAGATTTTACATTCCGGCAAATTCAGAAGCTGAGAGAATTATTACCGGAATACAATGTGGAGTATCTGTTATCTGACGAACCACCAGCAGCTTAGGGCATAGGACGCACCTTGACAACAGAATTTAATGAAAGGGCCCCGCAAAAAGCGGGGCTGCAAGACACTCATTCATTAGACTTACTGCGTATATAGCCAATGATTAAAAAGACAATTCCGATGATGCCGAAAATGAAGAAGCCTAGCTTTGACCCAGGGCTAGAAGGAAGACTGCTGCGCCCGGCTATACCCAAAACGGCCAACAGTTGAACGCCGATAAGCACCAGCCCGGCGATAATAAAGGCGCGGCCCTTTTTCTTCATTCGCACAGGTTTTTGATTCATAAGAGTTCTCTTTTCAGATTATTTTCTGGCAAAGGCAGTCAGGAGAAGCCCGCCCAAATAGAGCAGGGCATTCAACAGACAGACCACCAGGAAAAAGACGGGGAAGAAGGGAGCCTGGGCGATGAGGCAATAGATACCGCAGCCGGCGGCGACGATAAGGAGAAAATAGTGCTCCTTGCCGCGATTGGCGCCGGTAATCATGCCGAAGATGTTAAAGAGAATCGCCACAGTGCCGCAGAGGATGGTGACGAGCTGGGGGCCGGTGAAATAGCACACGACGCCAGCAACAGCGCAGAGGACGACCACGACGCCGAAAATAGCGGAGGCAATGGAGAGACGGCGCTCACGGCGTTGCTGCCGGAGGAGCTCTGAGAAGCTCCCCTCAAAGGCGATTTCCGGCTCTTGAGGGTCTGGACGGTTGGAGTGGTTCATAAAAGAAACCTCCTATCAGTTAGATTTGGGTTTATTACGGGAGCCTGTATTCTGCCGACGGGGCTGGGAAGTTCCCAGACGGCGGTCGACGTCCTCTAAAAGGGTTCGCATATAGTCGCTCATGGGTTCATCCTCTTGGGAAGAACGGTTGGGTTGGACGGGAAGGGGCTTGGAAGCAGATGATGGAGAGGAGGCTGGCCGGGTTGACGATTTCTCCTTTTGAGGAAGAGAGACAAGGGATTGGCGCGCGGAAGCGGGGGGATTCTTAGCAGAGGCGGCGGCACGCGCTTGCTTACGCTCCTGCGCTATATCTAATACATTATAGAAAAAATTATCTTTGAATTTTTTGGAACTAAAGAAAGCAGAGATGGAGGGCAGGTAGCTCAAAAGATAGAGAGCCATGCTGAGAAAATACAGAACAATCCAAAGAGGCGAGGGGCAGCTGACGGCATACGGAAAGCTGATATAAAAGGAACAAAAGGCAGCGACAGCGCTGAGTGGAGGCCCAAAAGAGAAAAACGCCCAAGCCGCCAGGAGCACGATGAAAGTAAACAGACCGCTATTTATATAGGAGCAATAGGCGAACACAAAGACGGGAAGAAAGACGACAAAGCGGGAGACGTAATACATGGAAACACGGCCAAAGGTCTTATAGGTTTCCAGCAGGTTGCCAGGCCCGACATAGGAGGAGGATGAGGCAAAGGCGCGGCGGCGCTTCAAAAGGACAAGGATGCAGTAGCACACCACGGGAACCATGAGAAGCAGAATGACATAGGCCCAGCCAATGTATTCTCCAGACAGGCCATCATAGAAATCCTCCCGAAGGGATTCCATGCGGGTTTGAGGAGACTGATACAATCCATCCAGAGACGCATCCGCAGGCGGGTCTTCATCAGAATTAGAGATGACGCCGGCGGCGACAGGGGAGGGAGAAAGCGCGTCATCCTCCCACAGGGAAAAATCAGGGGAGGGGGACGGCGTAGAGGTATCCGTAAAAGGCGGCATGCTTTCCTCCGGCTCGTCAGCTGGGGCGGCGGTGGAGGTATCTGTAAAAGAAAGGACGGGCTCCCCTTCGTCCTCATAGGGGCAGACGCCGCCGGGGTGGTCATGAGCGGGATAGCCATGGTGATAGTGATATTCACCGGTGGAGCGGTTATAATGGCCGCCGTTGGAATCCGTGCGGCCAGGATGGGCCACAGCCACAGAGGGAATCAGCAGAACAGCAGCAAGGACAAAAAGCAATACAAGGGATATTTTACGCATATTGACCAGAATCCTTTAACAATTTTCGCTATAAGGAAATATTACCATGAAGGCAAGAAAAAAGTGTGCTGCAATATGTCGGAACAGAAAAAGAGAAGAGATACTTTGAAAAGAAATGTTGGGAAATAGCTTGTATCAAGATAAAAGGAGAAAAGATGAATCAGATGCAAATTAGAAGCCATTTCACAGGCTGGCACGACGTCAGCAGAGAGGAGGGAGCCCGTTATGTGAAAACCCTGATGGGCCGGCTGGTACATCCAGGCGGGAAAGAAGAGCGGGAGAAGTACATTGAGGGACGATTTGTAAGAGGGGCGACAGTGAGGGAACTGCTGGCAGAGCAAAACGGAACAAGTAGCGCATTGGCCAGATAGAGAAAGGAAGAGAAAAATGGAGATTTTAGAAATTATCAACATGATAACAGACGTGGCCCTGGCAGGGTGCTGCATAGCGCTCATCATCTGCTTAGTAAGGAGGTGGAAAGGATGACAGTAGGGGAAAAGGTCAGAGAGCGGCGGAAGGAGCTGGAGCTCTCCCAGCAGCAGCTGGCAGACGCTGTACACGTGGGGCAGTCTATGATTTGCCAGATTGAGAGAGGAACAAAAAGCCTGAGCATTGGGCTTGGGGCAGAAATTGCCCGGGTTTTGGGATGCAGGCTGGAGGATTTTCTGGAAAGCGGCCACTGAACGGGAGGAAGAAATGGGAAACGGAGGAAGCAGAAATGGGGAGACGAAAAACCTACACAAGATTAGTTGGGATGCTGCATGCCAAAGGATATGACCAACGGGCAGTAGCAGAGCAACTTGGCATCAGCATATCGGGAGTATCGCGCCGATATACAGGACATACACCCTGGCATATTGACGAAATGTATTGCCTGATGGATATGATTCAGGCGCCTTATAAACAACTGCATAAAATTTTCCCCAAAGGAGGGGTAGAGAAATAAACTTTATCTGCTCTTTGATAGAACGAATATAGAGCAAAAAGGAGAAACGAAAAATGTCACAAGAAAAATTATGTTTGCATCCAAAGGAATTGGCCAAGGCGATGGGAATGGACAGGGCAAGGAGGAAGTAGAAATGCTGACAATGGAAACACGGCAGGAGGAGAGGAACAAGGAGCTAGATATGCTGCTGCGGGCGGCGGTTGGATTCATGGCGGACGCACAGTTCAGCAGGCCGCCAGAGCAGGAGAAAGCACTGCGTGGGCTGACTTATACACTGGAGAGAATCAAAGAGGAGGTAGAAAGATGAAGGAACAGTATGTAGGCAAGTATGTAATTGTGAGAGGAGACCGCTCCGGCGTATATGCGGGCACGCTTCTGGAACGGGACGGGAAAGAGGCGCTGTTGGGAGATGTGCGGAACCTGTGGTATTGGGATGGCGCGGCATCGGTGTTGCAGCTGGCAGAGACGGGGCCGATGAAGCCCGAGGCCTGTAAATTCACCATGGCAGTTCAATCGCTGCTGCTGACGGACGTAATAGAGATTATCCCGGCAACAGAGCAGGCGGAGACAGTGATAAAAGGGGTTGCAGAATGGAAGCGGTAGAGCAATTTCTAAAAACCAGCTACGGCATCGGCTACGACGATGGCAGTGGCAGCGGCAGCGGCTACGGCGACGGCTACTGCTACGGCACCGGCTACGGCGACGGCTACGGCAGCGGCGACGTCTACGGCGACGGCTACGGCAGCGGCGACGGCTACGGCAACGGCGACGGCAGCGGCAGCGGCTACGGCGACGGCAACGGCCGCGGCTTCGGTGACGGCAACGGCAGAGGCAACGGCAGCGGCTTCGGCAGAGGCTTCGGCAGAGGCGACGACTACGGTATTAGTTCCATAAACGGCATGCACGTTTACAACATTGACGGCGTGCCAACCGTTATATCCCACGTCAAAGGGAACATTGCCAAGGGGTGGATTCTTAAAAGCGACCTTACGCTGAACCCATGCTACATAGCAAAGCAAGATAATCTGTTCGCCCATGGGGAAACGCTGCGGGAAGCCATGGAGGCACTGGAGAAAAAGCTATTTGATGATATGCCGGAGGGGGAACGGATTGAAGCGTTTCTGGATGCGGTGAAGGACGGGCCAGAGTATCCCGCCCGGCTATTCTTCGACTGGCATGGAAAGCTGACTGGAAGCTGTCAGCTGGGTCGGGAGACATTCGTGAAAAACCACGGCATTGATTTGGACAAGGACACAATGACGCTGAGAAGATTCCTGGAACTGACGCGGGAAGACTACGGCGGGGAGATAATCAGGAAGGTGGAAGAGGCACTGAGGGAGGAAGAAGGATGAAGCAATATTGCCGGAATTGCATTCACGCGAAGGACTACCACGGAGAGGGCATGGACTATTTTTGCACAGCATATGCGCCTTGCGGCGGCAACGGAGCAGGGCGGATGTATCGGGCGGCGCGGGCAAATAGACCGAATCAGTGCAAGGCGTATTGCTACAGTGAGGGAGATATTTTCTCAGAGGAAGCCAGCCGTTTGAAGAAGAGAAAGACGGAGGAGCAAATCAGATTATTTTAAGGAGGAAGCAAGATGAAGGTATTAAGAGCAGTGAGAGACGCAGGAAAAATGACCTATGGAGAGGCGCTGGCCCGCCGGAGGAACGGGGAAGAGTTGGAGCTGAGAAGAAAGGCAAATATCGTATACATCTATGTAAACAGGGAGAAAAGCAATCAACTGGCGCAGGGATTGCAAGAGACGGTTTGAGGACCCTACATAACACACCGACACTGAGAGAGAAAAGAACACACCGAAAAACAGACCAGAAGAGACAGCAGAAGGAGGAAAAAATGAACGGAATAGGGGCGGGCGTCTTTCGCGCACCCTGAAGGCCCGGATGGGAGGGAACATGACGTACACAAAAGCACAGTGCGACGAATGGATAGCAAAATACACGGCAATTTACAAGCAGGCAAAAAAAGAAAGCATCAGGGAGTTGGCCAAGCAGAGGATTCTTTTTTATCGGAAAGCCAGGGAAGAAAAGAGGATATAAGGAGGGGTGGGAATGAGCGGATTTCAGCTGTACCGGCAGTATTGGTACTGCAAGGTATGCGGACAGGAGGCGCCATACACCCGGGACGGAGAGGGAAGAAAACGCTACCGGCAGACGGAGCCGTGCCCTTGCGGCGGAAGATACACGCTGACACGGCTGCTGCCGGGCTGGGAGAAGCCAGGAAGGAAAAAGCCATGAGAACGAAGCTGCAGAGGCCGGCAAAGCCATGGGGAGAGGGAATCGACAAGCATCATGTATTTGGAGGCGCGAACAGAAAGCACAGCGAACGATACCATTGCTACATCTATTTACCCCACTATTACCACGTTTTCTCCGAGGAGGGGCCGCATCACAGCGCGAAAGCGGCACGAGAGCTGCACCGAAGATACCAGAGCTTGCTGGAGGAGGCGGGCTGGACCAGAGAGGAATTTCGCGAGACCTTTGGAAAGAGCTATTTGTGACCCGAGAGGCCAGAACGCGCAGCAGGCGCAGACCCGCGAGAGGAAAAGAGGGCAGATGACGAAAGGGTCAAATTTTCAGACGACAGGAGGAAACCAGACCCCAGGAGGACAGGGCGCGCCTCAGGCGCGTACCCGCGAAAAAGTGGTAGGCAAGAGAAGGGCATAAAAACCGAGCGAGGGACGAGCAAATGTTTTTAGCCCGAGAGCGAAGCCGTGCTTTTTTGCGAAAGAAGGAGAGGCAACGGAATGGCCCAACATTTCGCCGCCAGGCGGAAACAGGGCCATGGTGT
>DBGCIZ010000309.1:0-3983 GCA_048355355.1 Christensenellaceae bacterium
TACCCAGGCTTAAGAAGGGGGACGATGCGGAACCGTCCCCCTTAGCCCCTTGCGAAAAAATCCCTCTTCTCTTTTCTTTCCAGCTACCTTTCCTCTCACCATCTTTTCGGCACTCCGCCTGCATCGCAATAAACTCCGAGCTTGATTTCCTCCCTTTCCGTCGGAAAGCTTCATCCCCCGTCTTTATTCCCCTTTCCGCTAAAAAGCTCGGCTGCGCTCTTGGGCAAAAAACCTTCCTTCGTCTCTCGCCCGGTTTTTATTTCCTTTCCTATCACCTTTTTGCGATCTCGTGACGACCGCGCAGAAATCCGAGTCAGTCCGCCTTTCCTTCCTGCCTGGAATCCGATCAAAAACGCCCTGCCCATGCTGGGTAAGGCGTCCTCTCCGGGGCTGTTAGCGTCCCGCTCTCCTTCTGCCGTAGGCGATAGCGCCAGCCAGTCCTGCTGCTGCCAGGGCCGCCAGGGCCATCCAGAGCAGAAGGGCGCTGCTGTCGTCGGTTTGCGGCGCTTCCTCCTCGTCGCTCTTGCCTTCCGGCGTGTCCTCTATGTCCTCTATCTCTTCGGATGCAGCAGGCTCCTCCGTCGCCGGGATTTCCACCGCTTCCCTTGCGTATCCGCAGGCGGTGCATTCCTCATACTTCAAGCCGGCCTCAGTTGCCGTCGCTTCCTTGTCGATAATCCATGTAAAAGTATGGGCTTCCTCTGCCACTACTGTCGCCCCGCAGCAGTCATAGGCGCTGGAATGGGTGTTCTCTGTCTGCATCCATACGATTTTTCCGGCATGACGGCTCGAATCTAACGCACCATACGTTTTGCCGCAATCAGCGCATACTGCTTTTTCTGTGCATGTAGCCGTCCCGCCGCTGTGGATATGCTCTCCGATATGGATATATCTGTATACGTTGAGCCATTGCATTTCGTTTTCACTCAAGGTTACTGCCGCATCGTAAGGAGATTCTGTCCCCTCTTCAAAATGCGAAGCTGCAGAGCCATCCCGGTTTGTCCCGTCTACTTTAAATTCCGCCAGTTTTCCACTTGCAGGCATGATACTAAAGGTTCTGTTGGTCGTCTCTCCGCTGTACCAATCGCACAAGTCTATGCCTCCATTGGCAGTTACGTCAGAGGCGGTAATTTTCAAATGATACGTTACAATAGCCGGTATCATATCGTTGGGTTTGCCGGAAGCAGTTACTTTAGAATTATTGATTGAAAAAGTATCAACAACAACGATTCCCTCCTCCGTTTTGCCCGAAGCAGTTACGGTGCTATCATTAACTGTCATACTGCTGTCGGTAAATATGCCCCTGAAATTTCCCGAACCTGTGACATCGCTTCCGTTTTGGATAGCAATACCTCCATAAGCATAAATGGCAGGATAATCCCCCGGCGCTGTCGCATTGACAACAGAACCATCCACACTCAACTGATTGTCTACATAAATAGCATTTCCGCTTGCGGAGTTCACAATAACTTCGCTATTGTCAGAAATTGAAAGGTCTGTTGTCCATATCCCCGAATCTCCATAAGTCGAAGAAGTATCTGCTTCCACATATGAATTTGAAATGTACATGCTATTGTCCGTAACAATGGCGTTATAGCTTCCTTGAGAGAGGACTTTCGCTGTGACGGTACTATCCGAAATTGTAACGCCGGCGTTTCCCACAATTCCAGTCGTTTCGGAAGTTTCTCCCACAGTATTCACCGTTGAACCGTTTAAAATCGACAGTTGACCTTCTGCTTTCAGACCTGTGCCCGCAAAATTCCCGCTATTGCTTACATTGGTATCCACCCGCGCTCCGTCAATGGTAATATTTCCCCCCTGGACTTCGTTGATTCCCACATAGACAGCTGTTATGTCCAAACTTCCTTCTCCGGTAATGGTCAGGTTTCCGCCCTGGCCCGTAATGCCGCAGCAACTGGATTGGATGGTGTTTTTGCCTTCTAAAACAATCGTCAAATCTCCGCTGTCGAAGGAAATCGCGCCATCTGTATTTCCGGTAGCAGCACTTGTTATGTCTGCGTTATGCAATGTTAGTGTCTTTGTGGCTGGGTCATATACTGCTGAGCCATTTCCGCATGCAACCGTGTAATTGCTTGCCTGAAGAATATTTGTGCCGTTCACTTCTAAATATGCCACCTCTGCCGCAAGCGCCATGGTTGGCATGAACCCAATACAAAGCAACGCACATAAGAATACACTGAGCCATCGTTTCATCTTCATTGTTTTCCTCCTAATATTTACTTCCTTTCGCAAACAGCCGAAGCGAAATACGAATCGCATCCAGCTGCAATTTCAAATATTCCTCGTCCTCAAACAAGGCATAGTGGACACAGGCGCGGACAAAGATGTAAATCATGCCTTGAATAAAATCCACAGGCATTCTCAATTTGCCGGAAAGCATCTCCGCATACCTGTGGTATCGCAGATTCACACCCTTGAAAAACTCCTTTCCATGCTCCCGGTATTTTGGACTGGCATATACCTGATACATGAAACGGTATTTTGCCCCGTGGAGCTTTGCCGTAATGTATGGCATTTCCTTTAAGAACCGCTCGATGTCTGCAAAGCTTGTGGGCGCTCTCTCCATAAAGTCGTCCTCCACCTTCGCCATGCAGTGGGCGGTGGCCTCTATGACGATGTTGTCCTTCGTGCTGAAATAGTAGACCAAAGCTGCATTTGTCACGCCGCAGGCTTCTGACAATTTCTGCATACTGGTATTTTCCAGACCGTTTTGGCAAAATGCATCAAAACATTTCTCTAAAAGTTTCATTCCCCGTTCGACATTTCTATTATGATTGATTTTTATCACCTCGCCTTTGGTAACTAATTAGGCGGTTAGCATTCAGTGCTAAAAAAACGGCTGCGAAACCAGAACTGCTTTCGTCCGTTTTTAACAAACAAAAAAGCGCATCCCGCCCCTTATTCGGGCAGAATACGCCTCCTGAATTTGTGAAATATTCAGCTTACAAGAAAAATAAACAGAGTTAGACTTGCTTGCTTAAGTAAGCCCGTTTCTCTGCCATCCTGTCAAGCCCCTTCCTCTCATTTTTTATATTTTACTATAATATCTCCCCCCGTGGCAAGCGTTTCCCCCGCCTTCCTGCCCTTCTCTCTATTTTCCAGGAAATTTTCTTCCCGCCAGAAAACTAGTTGACATCCGGAAAAATAACTGGTATACTGATAAAGCTTGCATCGGAGAATTTTCCTCCCAGCAATGCGTTTCAGTTGGAGAAGTACCCAAGTACGGCTGAAGGGGCTCCCCTGCTAAGGGAGTAGAGCGTGCGAAGCGCTGCGAGGGTTCAAATCCCTCCTTCTCCGCCATGTCGCGATTGCATCGCGATAGTATCCCACCTGATTTTTCAGGTGGGATTTTTGCTGCTTCGCCGTCGCTTTTCTTCCGTAAAAGGTCCCGCCGCCATCAAAAAACTACAATCTCCCCCCTTTCGCGGCTTTTTCTGCCAGACCCTTTGTGATAAAATAGAAAAAACAGCGCGAAAATGCCGCCTATTTACAGGAGGATCTATGCTAGAGAACCATTCCCCAGAGGACCAGGCTTTCTATCTGGCCCGCTTTATCTACCGGGATACTGAGATGGAGCGCTACCATTGCCAGGGAGCTGAGATGGATATGCAGCTTTATGCCGCCATGTATCAAATCGTCTCCCGGAATCTGCGCACGGTGCTCCTTTGCCATCCTATCCTGCTGCGTGTCACACAGCCAGAGGATATCCTCGCCCCCTTTCGCGCCATGTCTCCCCAGAAGAAGCGGGAGCTGATGCGCTATCTGGATAGCATATCCTCTCTGGCCCTCTATCGGTGCAACTGGGACTCGCCTCAGCGGCTCCCCCTTTCCGCTCCGCCAGCGGACCTGGCTCAATTCATTCTGGAGGGGCATTTTCTGCAATGCTGCCGGCAGCGCCGCACGCTCTCTGACGCCACCATGCGCTACATCAACCGGGACGTCTATAACCGGATTTTCACCCT
>DBGCIZ010000310.1:0-3726 GCA_048355355.1 Christensenellaceae bacterium
GAGGCGGAGACGGATAATCTGCTGGCTATCATTAAGGATTTAAGCAGGCAGGGGGTGGCCTGTGTGTACATCTCGCACAGGCTGGACGAGGTGCTGGCCATTGCGGACAACATCACCGTCATCCGGGACGGCAACACCATCAGCACAGACCGGCGGGAGGATATGGACAAAGCCAAGCTCATCAAAAATATGGTGGGGAGGGAGCTTTCAGACCAGTTTTTAAAGAACAAATACGAAATTGGAGACGTAATTTTCCAGGTGAAGGGACTGACAGCCCGGGAGGAGCTGACAGGGAAAAAGATTTTAGACAACGTCTCCTTTGACCTGAAAAAGGGGGAAATCGTCGGCTTTGCGGGCCTGATGGGCGCGGGAAGGACGGAGGTTGCCATGGCCATCATGGGCGTGCTCAATGCGGAGGTAGAGGGAGAAATTCTGCTGGAGGGCAAGGCTCTCAACAACAAGACGCCTCGCAGCGCTATCAACGAGGGTGTCAGCATTGTGGTAGAGGACAGGAAGGACAAGGGATTGGTCCTGGGCATGGACGTCAAGAACAATATCACCCTGGCCAGCCTGAAATCCGTCAGCCATTTGGGCGTCATAGACGAAAACCAGGTCATCAAGAGTACGTCAGACTATTCCCGCCTGTTGAATATTAAGGCTGCTTCTATTGAGATGGAGGTGGGGAGCCTTTCCGGCGGGAATCAGCAAAAGGTAGTGCTGGCGAAGGCGCTGATGACGAACCCGAAGGTGCTCATTCTGGACGAGCCCACCAGGGGCATTGATGTAGGCGCGAAGCACGAAATTTATCAGATTATGAACGAGTTAATCGACAAGGGCATGTCAATCATCATGATATCCTCGGAGTTGCCAGAGGTTCTGGCCATGGCGGATCGGATTGTCGTCATGGAAGAGGGCCGGGTCACCGGTATTCTGGATAATCAGGACCTCGACCAGGAGACCATTATGCGATATGCCACAATGGAGGCTTAAACTATGGACAACAATCTCACACAAAAAAGCAATCTGAAGCGGGTGATTCAGGCCAACATCCGCTCCTACGTGATGATTATCGCCCTGGCGGTGCTTTGGATTGTGTTTTCGCTGTTGACAGAGGGCGTGTACACTACGCCGAGAAACATCTCCAATCTGTTTCGCCAGATGGCGACCACGGGCGTCATTGCCATCGGCATGACGGTCTGCATCATCTCGGGATACTTTGACCTTTCTATTGGCTCTGTAGTAGGCGCAACTGGCGCCATGGCGGCCGTTGCCACGCAGACCCTGGGGCTGAGCCCGGTGCTGGCCATTCTGATGGCGCTGGCCTTCGGCGTCCTTATTGGGGCATGGCAGGGCTTCTGGATTGCATACCGGCGGTTGCCAGCCTTTATTGTCACCCTGGGCGGGCAGCTAATCTTCCGGGGAGCGGTCCTTTGGCTCACCCAGAGCAATACCATCCCGGTCAACAACGAAACCTTCATTTTTATCGGCCAGGGGTATGTCCCCAAAACGGTGGGTTATATTCTGGCGGCGGTATGCCTGATGGTCATGATTCTGATGGACATCAGCAAGCGCAAGGGCAGGATGAAATACGGCTTTAAGGTCAGTGCTACGTCCATGGCTGTTGTAAAATACATCATTATGGCGGTGCTCATTGGCGCGTTCATCATCGTGATGAATATTTACGAGGGGATTCCCGTGGCGCTGATTATCGTCATCGCCCTGGCGCTGCTCTTCGCCTTTATGCTAAATAAAACCAGGTTTGGTCGGTATGTCTACGCCGTAGGCGGAAACAGCCAGGCGGCAAAGCTCTCCGGCATTAACAATGAGCGCACTGTATTGGGCGTGTTCATCATTCTGGCAGTGACGGGCGCAATTTCCGGCATTATTCTCACCGGGCGCCTGGCGGCGGCTATGCCGGACAGTGGAAGCGGCCTGGAGTTGGATGCAATCGCGGCCTGCGTGATTGGCGGTGTCAGCCTTTCAGGCGGCAAGGGCAATGTCTGGGGCGCGCTGGTCGGCGCATTGGTAATGACCAGTTTGGCCAATGGCATGAGCCTGCTGACCCTGCCTACCTATCTCCAAAACATCATCAACGGTCTGGTGCTGATTTTGGCGGTCTGGGTAGATGCAATCAATTCGAAAAAGACAAATTAAGGAGAGAAAATCATGGTACGAGTGGGAATATTGGGCTGCGGCTCTATTGCGAAATTTAGACATGCGCCAGAGACCTTGACAAATGAAAACGCAAGGCTGATTGGATTTTTTGACCCCAGGCCAGAGCGGGCGGCAGAGTTCGTCAAGCAATTTGGGGGCAAGGCCTTTGCATCAGCAGAGGAGCTGCTCTCCAGCAGCGAAATCGACGCGGTCTGCGTTTGCAGCGCAAATGTGTTTCACTATGAGCAGACTATGGCGGCGCTGGCGCACGGCAAGCACGTCCTCTGCGAGAAGCCTATGGCGGTTTCCGTCCAGCAGGCAGAGGAAATGCACCAGCAGGCGAAGAAGATGGGCAAAAAACTGATGGTGGCGGAGAATTTCCGCCTGGCTCCCGCCCATATTAAGGCAAAAAAACTGATTGAAAGCGGCGAAATTGGCAAGGTGCAGACCTTCCGGGCTGTGTTTGGCCACAATGGGCCGGAGCACTGGACAGCGGACAAGAGCGTAAACACCTGGTTTTTCCAGAAGGACAAGTGCTCTGTGGGCAGCATCGGCGATGTGGGCATCCATAAAATAGACGCCATCCGCTGGCTGTTTGACACAGAGGTAGAGGAGGTTTCCGCCTGCGTCGCTACCCTAGAAAAGAAGAATGAGGATGGAACCCCCATTAATGTGGACGACAACGCGGTGGCCATTCTTAAACTGGCAAACGGCGTATTCGGCACGCTGCAGTCCAGCTGGACCATAAAGGGAGACGAGGACCACTCCACCGTCATCTACGGCTCCGACGCTACCATGCGAATTTACGACGACCCGCGCCACGCCATCACCATCGTCAACGACAAGGGAGAGCGCTCCTACTTCGATTTGGGCGCTATCCCCACCAATGGAGACGGCGGCCAGTTTAAGACGGGCATCATAGACGAGTTTATCAAGTGCATAGAGGAGGATACCCGGCCGCTCATCTCCAGCCGGGACGGCATTGAGGATTTGCGGGTGGTGGAAAGCATCCTCCAGGCTGCGCGGAAAAAAACCGTAATAGCGAACCCATACCAGGTGGATTGACACAACTTTTCTCCTAGTAAGGCAGGGGCGCCCAATGGAAGGGCGCTCCTGTTTTTTGCGCAGATTGAGGCAGGGTATTACAATTTGCATCTTAGGGGAGGGCCTGCGCGAAACCGCATAGACTGCGGGATTGTGTAAGGTTTTCTATGGTTTTGCCATTCTGTTTCCTATTGCGCTCATTTGCATTTCTGGTCGTTGTGGGGTAGCGGAAAAGGACGTATCATGAGAGCAACAAAACAATCCAGATATCATCCAATAAGGAGGAAGAAACTATGGCAGAAAAGATGAAGCAGCTTGTCCTGATGGGCAAGGGATTGGCAGGCAAGGGCGGCAAATGGGAGCTGCGGGAGACGGATATTCCTCATCCGGGCCCGAATCAGATACTGGTAAAAATATGCGCCAGCACCATCTGCAACCAGACGGATTTAAACACCATCAAGGCGCTGCATCCCCCGCACGACCATCAGAAGCTGCGCATGCTGCCCCACCACTTCAGAATGTGGGACA
>DBGCIZ010000311.1:0-1540 GCA_048355355.1 Christensenellaceae bacterium
TGTGCGGCAGGACGGACGGCGGCAAGATGGTGAACTTTGCCGGAACGCCGGACATGGTGGGCAGGTTTGTTCCGGTGCGGATTACGGAGGCAAAGAAGACCACATTGCATGGAGAAATCGCAGAATGAAGGTAGAGAGAATTTTTGAGCCGGCAGCGGCAAAGGCCCTCTGGATCCAGGTGTTTCGCGAGGATGCAGGGCCCTTTGCGGACTGGTATTTTGCCAATATCTTTCCGAAATACCGGTGCTTTGGTATACAAAATCAGGATAAGGTAGTCAGTATGGCGGTATTGACAAATTACCGGCTAAATTTTAGAGGGCGCGTTTTTGCGTCTAATTTTTTACAGGGAGTTTCCACCGACCCAGCAGAGGAGGGGCGTGGCTATGCCTCCAGCGTCATTGCAGAGGTGCTCCGCCAGCTGAGAAGAGAGGGGCAGGCTATTTCATCCCTGGTAGCGGAGGGGGATGGCATTCATAGCTTTTATCAAAGGCTGGGGTATGCTACGTACGCCTACTATGATGTTTGCGAGGAAAAGGGCGGCAAGGGCGCCTTTCAAATTATCAGTCAGCCGGGAGACCGGGACATTCGGAAAATGGCGGAGCGGTATGCGCGGTTTATGCGCGGCGCGGTGGGCTTTGCAGAGCGAAGCCAAGAGGATTTTGCCATGTGGGCAGAGGCGGCCTGCGGGGTAGGAGGGGGTTGGCTTATCTTTTCAGAGCAGGGATATACGCTGGCAGTAAAGGCGGGCGACCGCCTGCAGGCTGCGGAGACGGTCTTTTTTTCAGAGGAGGATTTGCACGCATTTGGAGCAGCGGCCATGCAATTGGGCTTTACGGCCTTTGCATATAGAAGGCCGGGGACGCAGCGCCAAGGGGCGATGCTGCGGATTGTGAACCCGGAGCGCTTTTTGGAGGGCCTGGCTGCCCAAGGAGAAGCCCTGGAGCTTCAACTGGAGGATGCCGTTTTGCCGGAAAACAGCGGGCGCTATCTCCTATATAGCAGGGAGGGAAGGACAATAGTAGAACGGAAGAAAGGGTCTGGAGGCATTTCGGTAGGAGTGGATGAGCTGGCTCAGTGGGCTGCGACAGGGGATCCCTATGGCTTTTTCCCAAAGGCAAAAGGAATTTTGCTGGAGGAATATTGAGGACGAGGAAAAAAGAAAAAGTCGAGAATGACGCAAAATGCCCAGAAAATGCAGTTTATCTAAAAATATCTTGCAGAAACTCCCGTTTTCAATGTTGCAACGCCTCTTTGATAGGTCTATGATAAGTAGAAAGAATGATAATGGGGTGGTTTTACGAAGTTATGTGGGGAGTGCTAATCGGCATTGCTTACGGCATCGGAGCCTATTTCGTCAATGTGCTGTTTGCAGGGGCCATAACGGCAAAAACCGGCAAGGTCGGGAAATACGTATTTGTGCTCGTCATCGTAAAATATGTGGCGCTCTTAGGCATTCTAATCGGCATGGCATTCGTAGGGATGGATGTGATGCTTTGGACGGCAGGCGGCTTTGTGGTCACCATTATCGGCTGCGCCGTAT
>DBGCIZ010000312.1:0-1763 GCA_048355355.1 Christensenellaceae bacterium
TTTTTGCGAAAGAAGGAGAGGCAACGGAATGGCCCAACATTTCGCCGCCAGGCGGAAACAGGGCCATGGTGTTTGGCTCGACGCGGGCTTGGATATGGGTATTAAATTTTGTCGAGAGAGGGAGCGCCATGGGGTGGACCTACAGAAGAAAGGAAACAGAATATGGGAAACTGATGGACGTGGAATACTACCCAATCGACACGATGCGGAGATATACCCTCAGGCAGAGACGAGGAAAAACCAGAGAGCAACAGCAGGCAGCCAACGAACGGCGGGCGAAAAAGCGGTTTATCCGCAAACTGATACACAACTTCGGGCGGGGAGACCTGCTGATGACGCTGGATTACCGCAAACAGCCCACGCCGGAGCAGGCCATGAAGGACGTTCGCGCCTACGTTATCCGGCTGAACGCCTGGCGGCGGAAGCAGGGGATGGAGCGGGCAAAATATATGTATGTCATTGAATGGGCAGGAAAAGAGGGGGAGAAAAAAAGGATACATATTCACATGATTATAGACGCCATGGACAGGGACGCGGCGGAGCAGCTTTGGGACAAGGGGAGGGCAAACAGCAAGCGGGCTCAGCCGGACCAGTACGACCTGAGCGCATGGGCTAGCTACATGGTAAAGACAGAGAAAAGCCGGAGGCTCTGGGGATGCAGCAAAGGGAACCTGCGGGAGCCGGAGGAACGGCGGCGGGACCGGGCAATCCGCAAGCGCCTGCTGGAGCGGCTGGCCAGAGACTGGGAGGAGGCCAGGAGCTATCTGGAGGAAAAGTACCCGGCGTATGAATTTTTAGATATGGAGGCGCGGGAAAACCAGTATATTGCCGGAGTGTATCTATCCGCGCGAATGAGGAGGAGAGAATGAACAGGATTTGCATCATAGGGCGGCTGACGGGACACCCGGAGGCGAGAACGACAGACAACGGCGTAAGCGTCACAACCTTTTGCGTGGCGGTAAACAGAAGGGCGGACAGGGAAAAGGCGGATTTTTTCCGGGTGGTGACATGGCGGGGGCTGGCAGACAGCTGCGCCACATATCTGGAGAAGGGCCAGCAAGTAGCTGTAGAAGGGGAATTGCAAATCCAATCCTATACGGCGAAGGACGGCACGACGCGAACCGCTGTAGAGATTAACGCGAACAACGTGGAGTTTTTGGCTAAGGCAGGACAGCGGACGGAGGAGACACCAGCGCAGGAGAGCGACTTTGCGCTATACGGCGGGGAGCTGCCAAGGGACGGGGAGCTGCCTTTTTAGCGGAGAGAGACATGGGAAAATATCTGAACAGAGAGGACAAGCAGGCCATTCTGCAGGCGGTGGCATTTATGCTCCACATGCGGGACATGGGGCAGGAGGAACGATTTTGCAAATACCGAAAGAACGCCAACATGGCGGCCACCTGGGCGGAAAAGTGGGTAGGAGAGGTATTGGCGGACCACGAGGAGGAGACGGAGGAAATCTACCGCCTGGCGCGGGCTGTGGAGATTCAGCTGGCGCCAAAGGCTGCGGCCAGAAGCGGCCGGGAGATGGTGATTTTGCCAAAGGAGGCAATAGAAAGGATTACGGCGGCGGCGCTATCGGACTGCGCCATCTGCTTCAAGGAGGGAAGGGAGGTGAAGAAATGCCGCATGAGGAAGGATTTGAGCGCGGCGGGAATCCCACCACGGGGGGAAGGAGCGTGCCCCTTCCAACGATTTTAAAGGAGAAGCTGAAACAGGCCAGGAGGAAGCGCGGCATGACGCAGGGGGAGCTGGCGCGCGTT
>DBGCIZ010000313.1:0-2100 GCA_048355355.1 Christensenellaceae bacterium
CCTGCCCGGTCTGCTCAGAAAGCTTAATCTGCTCCGCAATAAACCGGAAGCCGGTGAGCACGCTGCGCATCTCCACCCCATAGTGAGCGGCGATGGCGTCTGCCATGGGGGTAGAGACCAGGGATTTCACCACAAACTCGTCTCCCTTAAAGTCCTTTTGTTTGGCGGAGAGAATGTAGTCCATAAGCAGGCAGCCAATCTGATTGCCTGTAAGAATCTGCCACTCGCCGTCGTTCCGCTTGACGGCCACGCCGAGCCGGTCACAATCTGGGTCTGTGGCCATAATCATATTGGCGTTGATGCTTTCCGCAAGGCGGAAGGCAAGGCCATAAACCTCTCTGTTTTCCGGGTTAGGCGCAGAGAGACCGGGGAAATCGCCGTTCGGCTCCTCCTGCTCGTGGACGACAGCCAGATTTTTAATGCCAATATCCGTAAGCAGGCGGCGCACTGGCCGATTGCCCGTCCCAAATAATGGCGTATAGACGATTTTCAGCGTATCTGCCTGGGAATCGATGACAGACTGGTCGATAACCAGGGCCTTCACCTTTGCGTAATATTGTTCGTCGATTTCCTCGCCGATATAGTTGAGCAGACCCTTGGCGATAGCCTCTTCCTTATCCATGAGGGGGATGGAGAAAATATCCTCCACCTGGTTAATGTAGTCCGTCATGGTGGCGGCGTCCTCAATGGCCAGCTGGCCGCCATCCTCGCCGTAGACCTTATAGCCATTGTATTCCGGCGGGTTATGGCTGGCGGTAATGACGATGCCGTTAATACAATGCAGGTTGAGCACAGTGAAAGAGAGCTGGGGCACGCTGCGGATGGATTCGTAGAGATAGACCTTGATGCCGTTGGCTGCCAGGACGAGCGCCGTTTCCAGGGCGAACTCATCGCTTTTACGGCGGGAATCGTAGGCGATAGCCACTCCCTGAGATTCCTTGCCCTGCGCCTTGATGCAGTCTGCCACGCCCTGGGTGCACCGGCGCACGGTGTAAATATTCATCCGATTGGTGCCAAGGCCAAGCGTTCCCCGCATGCCGGCAGTGCCGAATTCCAGATGCTTATAAAAGCTGTCCTCCAAAAGCCCGTCGTCCTTTTCCAAGGCGGCAAGCTCGCCGCTCCACTGGGGATTACCGCTGAGAGCAGCCCTCCAAATTTCAAATTCCCTTTTGCAGTCCATGTTTACTTTCCTTTCAAAGCTTCATGAGATGATATCAAAATCGGCGCAGGCCTATTGATATGCAAAATGTCAAACGCAGCATGCAAAGCCGGAGAACCGGCCATAGGCTGAGCTTGCTGAAAAAATGAGTCGTATTCTCTCCTATATTTTACTATACCGGCCGGGAAAATAAAAGTGGAAAGCCTGCTTTTTCGCATTATTTTTGGACTGATTGAGGAACCCGCTAAAAAAATTTAAAATAATTCTCATTTGCCTGCAATAAAATAAGCGGCTTCTGCGTTAAGAGAGTGAAAGAGCAAAAAACAAACCTCGAAATAAAGGAAAGGGAGGATAGGAAAATGACAGAGGCGAAGAAAAGCAAGCGATGGATGAAATGGGCGGCGGGGATTACCGCAGCGCTGGTATTATTAGCAGTAGGCGGCCTTTGCGGCGCATATCTCTTCCGCGGCGGAGAGAAGGGCGGAGCGGCCACTATCTGGCTGGATGTGAACCCCAGCATAGAGATTACAGTAGATGAGAACGAGGAGATCCTGGAGGTTACCGGAAAAAATGAGGACGGCAGGCAGGTAATTGGCGACATGAATTTTGCCGGCAGCAGCCTGGAGGTAACGGTCAATGCGTTGATTGGCGCCATGCACAGGCAGGGCTTCCTCAATGAGGACGACAACTCCATTCTGGTCAGCGTATCCAGCGACGACGCCCAGCGGGCAGCTGCGTTGGAAAGCAAGCTGAATGACGATATTAACCAGATGATGCAGACAGAGTCCTTCCGTGGCTCGGTGCTGAGCCAGACCGTGGCAGAGGACGACCAGCTGACCCAGCTGGCAGAAAGCTATGGCATTACCCTGGGGAAGGCGCAGCTCATCCAGCAGATTTTGGACAAAAACCCGCAGCATACCTTTGACAGCCTGGTGGGGCTC
>DBGCIZ010000314.1:0-5416 GCA_048355355.1 Christensenellaceae bacterium
GGAGGAACAGCTTGGGATGGTTGAGAATATCCTCCCGATTGATGCCGGTATGGCGGGAATGAGGGGCGTAGAATACATCGTCAAAGCCCTGGGTGAGATGATGGTTGGGATCCACAATATGGTGAGGGAATACGCCAAACATCTTCTCCTTCAAGGGCTGCTTTTGGATGCCATAGTGATAATAAAGGGCGGCCTGGGCGCCCCAGCAAATATGCAGCGTGCTATACACATTCTTTTTGGACCACTCCATAATCTCCACCAGCTCGTCCCAATAGTCCACCTCCTCAAAGGCCAGATGCTCTACCGGCGCGCCAGTGATGATGAGGCCGTCCAGCTTCATGTCCTTCAGCTCGTCAAAGGAGTGGTAAAAGGCCTGCAAATGCTCCACCGGCGTATGCCTCGACTGATAGGATGCAGTTTGCAGCAGAAAGATTTCCACCTGCAGGGGCGAATTGGCAAGGCGGCGGAGAATCTGTGTCTCGGTGACGATTTTGGTGGGCATCAGGTTGAGCAGGGCGATTTTCAGGGGGCGAATATCCTGATGGCTGGCCCGCTCGTCCGTCATGACGAAAATGCCCTCATAGGCCAGGGTTGTGGCCGCAGGCAAATCCGCACTGATATTGATAGGCATAGGCTGCACCTCTTTGTACGTTTATTGACATCCATTATACTTTATCTTAGAATAAAAGTATAGTAGGAAATCAAAAAAGCCCGGAAAAAGGGCGTAAGAGACAGGGAGGCGGATTCATGACGGACGTCCGCAGATGGATGCGGGAGGATGCCCAGAAGCTGGCGGACCAGCTGGTTGAAATCAACAAGGCCCAATTCCTCCGCAAGAATCTGACCGGCTTTGGCATGAAGGCCAGAGTGGTGGAGCTGCTGGGGGATTTAAAGGCAGCGCTGTTCCCCAGCATTTATGAAAAGGAATCGCTGACGACAGACTATCTGGATACCCAGGTGGCAGACCGGCTCAACATGGCGGCCATGAAGCTAAACGCCATTGTAAAGGATGTGCTGAGCAAAAAGTGCGAGATGGAGCAAAAAAAGGAGGGGTGCACAGACTGCCAGAAGCGGGCGGACGAGATTACCCTGGCCTTTATGGACAGCCTGGGCTGCATTCGCAATCTTTTGACATCGGATATTGAGGCAGCCTATCTGGGGGACCCTGCCGCAATCTATACGGAGGAGATTTTGCTGGGGTATCCCTCCATGGAGGCAGTCTCTACCTACCGGCTGGCGCACCGGCTCTTCGAACTGGGCCTGCCCCTGATTCCCAGGATTATGACGGAATACGCGCACCAGCGGACGGGGATCGACATTCACCCAGGGGCGCAGATTGGGGAGCATTTCTTTATCGACCACGGGACAGGTGTGGTCATTGGGGAGACCTGCGTAATTGGCAAAAACGTAAAGCTATATCAGGGGGTGACTCTGGGGGCAAAGAGCTTCGAGCTGGACGGTGATGGGAACCCGGTGAAGGGGGTCAAGCGGCACCCGAATATTGAGGACAATGTCATCATCTATGCCGGCGCTACCATTTTAGGCGGGGACACTACAGTGGGGCACGACAGCATCATCGGCGGAAATGTCTGGCTGGTGGATTCTGTGCCGCCCTATTCCAAGGTCTATAACGCCACGCCTGAGCCAAATATCAACACCTTGGAAAAGTAAGAGGCAGGCATGAAGGTAAAACGGCAGCGGTTTTCCTGCCAGCGGGAGGGCCTGACCATTGCTGGAACAATATACCGCAGGGAGGGCCACAAGGGCATTCCCCTGATTTTGAGCCACGGCTTTTTGTCAAATCAGCGGCACATGCGGGCGTACGCCGCACCGCTGGCCCAGGAGGGCTACGTGGTCTTTACCTACGACTTCTGCGGCGGCGCGCTCCATGGCAAAAGCGACGGCTCCTTTGAGGACATGTCCATTGACACGGAACGGGAGGATTTAAAGGCCGTTATGGCGTATGTGGCGGCCTGCGGGGATGTGGATGCAGGGAGGCTGATTTTGATGGGGGAGAGCCAGGGTGGCTTTGTCTCCTGCCTGGTGGCTGCGGAGCAGCCGGAAAGAATCAGCAAAATGCTCCTGCTGTATCCAGCTTTGTGCATCCCGGACGACGCGCGGCGAGGGCAGATGCGCATGCTGCGCTTTGACCCGGCGCACATAGAGGAGACGCTGGTCAGCCGGCCGATTCGGTTTTCCGCGAAATACCCAAAGTCGGCGATGGATATCGATATTTATGCGGTAATCAAAAAAATATCCTGCCCCATGCTGCTGCTACATGGCAGCGAGGATGAGATTGTGGACGTAGCATATGCGAAGCGGGCGGAGGAGGCAAACGCCGCGGTGAAGCTGGTCGTTTTGCAGGGCGCGGGCCATGGCTTTGGCTGGGAGGAGCAGCAGCAGGCCATCAGCCAGATGGTCCAGTTTTTAAGGGAAACAAAGTGAGGAGAGGCGTGCGCCCCTCCTCGTTTTTTTGCCCGCTTAAGCTTTTTTTCTTCCGATGGAGAGATAGGGCAGGGCGACAAACACGACGCCGCCGATGATGTTGCCGATGGTGACAAGGAGGAGGTTATAAACCTCGCCTCCCAGGGACACGGCTGCATCTGCCGCTGGAGCCAGCAGGCTGGTGGTCAGCAGGGTCATGTTGGCGATGCTGTGCTCAAAGCCTGTGGTGATAAAGGCAAGAAGGCACCAGAATACTATAATCAGCTTGCCGCTCTCGCTCTTTAGCTTGATGCTGCACCAGACTGCCAGACAGACCAGCATGTTGCAGAGGGCGCCGCGGCAGAGCAGCGCCAGCGGGGAGAGGGACATTTTCGTAGCGGCGGAGCTGGAGATAAAATCCCCCACTGCGCCGGTGGCCAGGCCACAGCCCACAAAGAGAAGGGCCAGCAGAATGGAGCCCGCCAGATTGCCCACATAGCTCACGCCCCAAACCTTGAGGCACTGGCTCAGAGAGACGGTTTTTTTGGCAACGCCCATGGACATAACCAGGTTATTGCCCGTAAACAGCTCGCCCCCCGCCATGACCACCAGGCTCAGAGCCACGCCGAAGGAGCAGCCCATGAGAATCCGGCTGAAGGCGCTTTCGCTGGTTAACCCGCCGATGGTAAAGGCCAGAAGGACGCCAAAGCCGATGAATACACCCGCCAGCATGGAGGCGAGGAAGTAACCGCCCGGGTTCGTCTTGAGGAGGCTATATTTCCCCTTGGCGGCATTGGAGACCGCCGCAATAGCATCATGAAACATTGGGAAGCACCTCTCTTACCAGGGGTATTGCCCCATCTTGCTGTATTTCAACAGCTTGCCGTTCCAGGTGATGACGACCCGGTCTCCGTGCTCGTCGGGGACGATGTCCACGTCGATTGCGAAGTCGATGGCGCTCATAATGCCGTTGCCGCCCTTTTCGTGAATCAACTCCTTGATGGCGGGGCCGTAGGTATCCAGCACTTCGTGGAGGCGATACAGAATCGGGTCGGTATTGCCCTTATAGGGATGGTTGGTGAGGAACATGGTCTGCTCCTCGGGGATGGAGAGGAGGGCGGCCAGCTTTTTGCAGTATTCCTCCGGCACCCACTGCTGCCCCTGGATGGCGCTGGTCAGCCAGACTTTGTTGACGTCCATCTGCTTGGCCAGCTCCTCATAGGTGAAGCCGGCGTTTTTCACCGCCTTCTGCAGAGAAGCCAGCTCATCTGCAAACTGCACCCTGGTCAAATAGTCAGCGTTGTTCATAGGCGTCATAGACATAATACGTACCTCCTAAAAAATATTGATGAAAGCAAGCTGCTTTTCTCGCATCTGCAAAAAAAGAAAGGAAGCAAACGGATAGCGCCGTTGCTTCCTTTCTCAATTATGCAATTTTATGTTATTGATTAAATCATGTTTTTGAGAGAATGTCAAGGGGGTTTTTTTCTGGTCGGATAATTTTATTTGAAAAACAGCATAACAAAAGGAAATATTTGATGTATAAAAAGTGCTTTGGCTTTGGGTGAATGGAGATAATGAAATGTTGTAAAAATAAAATTGCATAAATGAAGATAGGAGGGGAAACGCGCAGCCGTGAAGCGCAGGAGAAGCAGGGTGGCTGAGGTTTGATGATACTAAACAGGAAGTTTAGCTGAACAGAATGGGAAAAATCAAAAATGTAGCGCCCGAGATTTTTTAGTGCGGGCTCGAATTTTCGAGAAAAAGTTTAGTATCATTAAACATTAATATGCATTTAACTTACTTTTGACGAAAAGAGAGAAAGGGATTTTACCCTAATAGAAAGGGAAAATCTGCGGTTTTTTCAGGCGAAAAAATATTTCTGCATTTTTGGAAAAAAGCTATTGACAAAACAAGACAACTTTGATTAAATATAAGCTGTTGCAGTTTAGTATAGATAAACAAAATGTTTAGGATGAGGCGCCGCCCGAGGCGCTGATGGAAAGGTGATGGACTGGGTGAAAATCGGGGAAAAAATTCGCAGACTGCGGCTGAAATATGGGCTGACGCAAAAGGAGCTGGCAGACAGGGCGGAGCTTTCCAAGGGCTTTATCTCCCAGCTGGAGCGGGATCAGACCTCCCCCTCTATTGTGACGCTGACGGACATTCTGGAGTGCCTGGGGACGACGCCGGGGGAATTTTTCAGCGAGAAGGAAGAGGAGAAGCTGGTCTTTTACGCAGACGATATGTTTGAAAAGGAGGAGAACGGCCAGAAGGTAGTCTGGCTGATTCCCAACGCCCAAAAGAACGATTTGGAGCCCATTCTGGTTACGCTGGCGCCTGGCGCCTCCACGGAGGAGGACGACCCCCACCATGGGGAGGAGTTCGGCTACGTCCTGGCGGGGACGGGGGAGCTGGTGTTTGGCTCGGCGCGATATAAGCTGAAAAAGGGGGCTTCCTTTAACTTTAAATCCACGATGCCCCATCACATAGAAAACAAGGGGAAAACGGAAATGCGGCTGCTCTGGGTATCCACGCCGCCGAGCTTTTAAGAGAGGGGGAACGGTTTTGACCAAGGAACACTTGCTGCTTTTTAAAAACGTATACAAGGAGTTTGACGGCGTAGAGGTGCTGACCAACATCAACCTCTACATCAGGAAAAATGAATTTCTGACCCTGCTGGGACCCTCCGGTTGCGGCAAGACTACGATGCTGCGGCTGCTGGGTGGCTTTGAGCAGCCCACAGCAGGAGACCTGCTCTTTGAAGGGAAGAGCCTGGCTGGGGTGCCGCCTTATAAGCGGAAGCTGAACACGGTGTTTCAGCGGTATGCGCTGTTCCCCCATTTGGACGTTTACGACAATATTGCCTTTGGCCTGAAGCTGAAAAAGATGAGCAAGAAGGATATCGCCGCAAAGGTGGCGGATATGCTCAGGCTGGTGGGCCTCTCCGGCTATGAGCACAGGAGCATCGACAAGCTTTCCGGCGGGCAGA
>DBGCIZ010000315.1:0-11609 GCA_048355355.1 Christensenellaceae bacterium
TGACACTGATTTAGAGGCAAAGGCAGCCGCGGCTCTGGAGCTTTGCGGCAGCTACGATGTGACGGTGCTGCATATCAACGGCGCAGACGAGGCCGGGCACCGGCGCAATTTACGGGAAAAAGAGAGCTTTATTCAGAAGCTTGATGAAATAATATTGAAAAAAATCTATCAGTCGGGGCGGCAGGTGCTGCTATGCTCCGACCATGGAACAGAGCCGGAGACAGGCGCCCATAGCGACGGCCCGCAGCCCCTGGTGACCTATGGCTGGGGGCGGCAGGGCGAGCTGGGGCCCATGGAAGGGGGCCGGCTTTTGAAGGAGGCAGGACAATGGCAAAAGCGCTTATGATACAGGGAACCATGTCCAACGCGGGCAAGAGCCTGATTACGGCAGGGCTTTGCAGGATTTTTCACCAGGACGGCTACCGCGTGGCTCCGTTTAAGAGCCAGAATATGGCCCTGAACAGCTATATTACAGAGGACGGCCTGGAGATGGGGCGCGCCCAGGTGGTGCAGGCCCAGGCAGCAGGGCTGGAGCCCCGGGTGGAGATGAACCCGATTCTGCTGAAGCCCACCAGCGACAGCGGCAGCCAGGTCATCGTCAATGGAGAGGTGCTGGGGAATATGCCGGCGGCGGAGTATTTCCGCTATAAGAAGAAGCTGATTCCTCAGATTATGAAGGCATACGAAAGGCTGGCGGCAGAAAATGACATCATCGTCATCGAAGGGGCGGGAAGCCCGGCGGAAATCAACCTGAAGGAGGATGATATCGTCAACATGGGCATGGCCAGGCTGGCAGATGCCAACGTGATACTGGTGGGGGATATTGACCGGGGCGGCGTGTTTGCCAGCCTGTATGGCACTATCGCGCTGCTGGAAGAGGAGGAACGGGCCAGGATAAAGGCCACCCTCATCAACAAGTTCCGGGGCGACGTGACGATTTTGAAGCCGGGACTGGCCATGTTGGAGGAGTTGACCGGCGTACCGGTGGCGGGGGTGGTGCCCTACGCGCAGCTGGATATTGAGGATGAGGACAGCCTCTCCCAACGGATGGAGGCGGGGCCGCGAGGCCAAGGCGCAGATATTGCCGTCATCCGCCTGCCCAGAATTTCCAATTTTACGGATTTTAACGCGCTGGAGCGGACGGCGGGCCTATCCGTTCGCTATGTGAAAAGCGTAAGGGAGCTGGGCCAGCCGGATATGATTCTTCTGCCGGGGACGAAAAATACCATGGGAGATTTGAAGTGGCTGCGCACCAGCGGCCTGGAGGCGGCCATCAAAAGGCAAAGCGCCGGAGGCGTTCCCGTGGCGGGCATCTGCGGCGGATTCCAGATGCTGGGCAAAACCCTTTCGGACCCGATGCACGTAGAGGAGGGCGGCGCCATGCAGGGCATGGGGCTGCTGCCGGTGGACACCGTTTTTACGGGGGAAAAGGTGCGCACCAGGGCCAAGGGAACCGCAGGGGAATGCGGCGGATTTTTCGCCTGCCTGGCCGGGACGGCTCTGGAGGGCTACGAGATTCACATGGGCGCCAGCCAGCGGACGGGGGGCGCCGCCTTCAGCCGCATCTGCGCCGGCGGCCCGGAAAAGGAGGATGGCGCAGTAGCTGGCGACGTGATGGGAACCTACGTCCACGGCGTGTTCGACAGCCCGGCGGTATGTGAGCGGCTGGCCCAGGCGCTGCTGCGCCGCAAGGGGCTGGATGAGACAGCGGCAGCCCAGCCGGAGGATATCGGCGCCTACCGGGACCGCCAATACGACAAGCTGGCAGAGCTGATTCGAAATCATGTGGACATGAACTTGATTTATCAAATTGCGCTGGGGGAGGAGAGAGCATGAAAAAAGGGCTGATTCACGTATACTGCGGAGATGGAAAGGGAAAGACAACCGCTGCCATGGGGCTCATTTTGAGAAGCCTGGGCCGAGGCAGGAGAGTGGTGCTGATGCAGTTTCTGAAGGGCTGGGAGACAGGGGAAATTCTGATGCTGGAGAAGCTGGATGGCATTACGATTTTCCGCGGGAAGGAAGGAACCAAATTCACCTGCGACATGACGCCCGAGGAGCGGGAGCACACTAAGCAGGCCCAGGACGAGACGCTGCGGCAGGCTATGGACGCGGCGAAGGACGCAGACCTGCTGGTTCTGGACGAGGTCATCGGCGCCTATAATTTTGACATGGTGGACCAGGAGCTGGTTCGCGGCATTGTGGAAAACAAGCCGGAGGGGCTGGAGCTGGTGCTGACGGGCCGGGATCCGGACGCCTTCTTTTTGGAAAAGGCAGACTACATGACGGAGATGCGGGCATATAAGCACCCATATACAAAGGGAATTCAGGCGAGAGAGGGGATAGAGTTTTGAGTATACAGCACGTAAGGCCAGAGGAAATCGAGCGGCGAAGCATGGAAATCATCCAGGCGGAGCTGGGAGACAGGGCCATTGAGGCGGAGCATAGAGACGTGGTTTTGCGGGTCATCCACACCACGGCGGATTTCGACTATGCAGAAAACCTGGTATTTTCAGAGGACGCCGCGGCAAAGGGCCGGGAGGCCATTTTAAATGGGGCCTCGATTGTGACGGACACGCGGATGGCCTGGGCGGGCATTAACAAGGCTGCGCTGGAAAAGGCCGGGGCGAGGGCCCTCTGCTTTATGGGGGACGAGGACGTGGCGCAGGCGGCCAGGGAGCAGGGGACGACCCGGGCCTGGGCCTGCATGGACAAGGCTGCTACGCTGGAGGGCGACGTCATCATCGCCGTGGGCAACGCGCCGACAGCTCTCATCCGCCTGCGGGAGCTGATAGACCGAGGAAAAATCCGGCCAAGGCTGGTGATTGGCGTGCCGGTGGGCTTTGTCAACGTGGTGGAGAGCAAGGAGCTGATTATGGAAGCAGGTGTGCCCTATATTGTGGCAAAGGGCAGGAAGGGCGGCAGCAACGTGGCGGCGGCTATCGTAAACGCCCTGGCATACAGAGCTACGGGCAGGCAGCTTTAAGGCGGACGAGGAAAGAGCGATGGAAATCACCATGATAGGGGTGGATTACACCACCATGCCCCTGGCCGAGCGGGAAAAATACGCCCTGAGCCGGGAGCAGGCGGAGAGGCTGGGCAACACAGTCCTCAGGCAGGGCGGCGCTGGGGCCGTCGTCCTCTCCACCTGCAACAGGACGGAGCTTTGGGCCAGCGGCTTCCCGGGGGACTTGCCGGGGCTGCTTTTGGCAGAGAAGCCGGGCGCCCGGCGGGATGCCTTCAAGCAGATGCAGGATGGCGAGGCAATTGAATATCTGTTTCGCCTGGCGGCAGGGATGGAGTCCCAGATTTTTGGAGAGGACCAGATTTTGAGCCAGGTCAAGACGGCGGCTACTCTGGCCCGGGAGGCAGGCTATAGCGACAGCGTTCTCGAGACGCTGTTTCGAACGGCAGTGACCTCTGCGAAAAAAATCAAGACCAACGTAGTCCTGACAGAAAAGGACCGCTCCGTTCCAGGCTGCGCCATTGAGACGCTGGAGGCCAGGCTGGGCAGCCTGCGGGGAAAGCGCTGCATGGTTATCGGCAACGGGGAGATGGGCAAGCTGACGGCAGAGCTGCTGGTGGAGCGGGGCTGCAACGTCACCGTGACCATCAGAAATTACAAGCGGGGAGAAATCGCCCTCCCCGGCCACTGCCGGGCGATTATGTACGACAAGCGCTACGAACTGATTCCCCAGATGGATTTGGTATTCAGCGCGACGCTGAGCCCGCACCACACGGTGAAGCGGGAGCTGCTGGAGGCAACGGGATACCAGGGCGGCTGTGTGTTTGTGGATTTGGCCTTGCCCCGGGATATTGACGAGACGGTGGGCACGCTGAGAGAGACGGCCCTGCTGGATATGGACAGCTTGGACGCCCCGCGGGAGCGAGACCAGGAGGCAATCGCTCAGGCGGAGCGCATTATGGGCAAATACCGGCGGGAGTTTTACGACTGGTACGCAAAGCGGGACGCCGTAGGCGACGCGAGGGCCATCGGGCGGCTTATGGGCGAGATGACGGAGCGGCGGCTCATAAAGCGGTGCGCAGGGCTGGAGCTGGCCGCGGAGGAACGGGCCGCCCTGGCGGACTGGATTGGCGAAGCCGTCCAAAAGACTGCGGAGAAGGTCCTCTTTGCCGCAAAAAAGGGCATGGAGGAGGAGCAGTGGAGAGGGATGCTGGCCACCCTGCGAGAGACGGCTGAGGAGCTGGACGAATGAGGTATTTTCCGTTATTTATTGATTTAAGCGATAAAAGGGTTGTGGTGATAGGCGGTGGCGCTGTGGCAGAGCGGCGGGTCAAGGCGCTGCTGCCCTTTGGCTGCCGCATCACCGTCATTGCGCCAGAGGCCACGGAGGAGCTGGCCGCTCTGGCCGAGGCTGGAGAGCTGCGCTGGGTTCGCCGGACATACCAGGCGGGGGACTGCGGCGGCAGCTTTCTCGTTCTGGCGGCCACGGATGACAGGGCGGTTAACGACAGGGCTGCAGAGGAGGCCCGCCGGGAAGGGGCCCTGGCAAACGTCAGCCACGACAAGGCAGGCTGTGATTTTTACTTTCCCGCCCTGGTAACCCGGGGAGAGGATGTGGTGGTGGGCATCACCGCGTCGGGAGCGGACCACGGGCTGGCTGCCCGCCTGCGGCAGGCCATCGCCCAAAGCATGGAGGAGTTCGAAGCGTGAAAGAGCTGATTGTAGGCAGCAGGGACAGCGCCCTGGCAGTGGCGCAGACCCAGCTGGCCATAGAGCAAATCGAGCAATGCCATCCGGAGGTGAAAATCCGGCTGGTCACCTTGAAAACCACGGGAGACAAAATTTTAGACCGAGAGCTTTACGATATTGGCGGCAAAGGCCTGTTCGTCAAAGAGCTGGACAGGGCGCTGCTGGATGGCAGGATTGACCTGGCCGTTCACAGTCTGAAGGATATGCCCATGGAGGAAAACCCGGCGCTGCCCATAGGGGCAGTGCTTCAGCGGGGAGACCCACGGGATGTGATGGTATTTCCTGAGCAGGGGACTGCGGAGGACTATAGCCGGGTCGGCACCTCCAGCCAGAGGAGGAAGCTCCAACTGAGCCTGCTGGAGAGGAGCGCAGGCTATGCCTTTGTCCGGGGAAATATCCATACCAGGCTCCGCAAGCTGGAGGAGGGGCAGTGCTCTGCTCTGATTTTGGCAGCGGCAGGGCTGGAGCGGGTAGGCCTGGCGGGCAGGATTGGCCGGTATTTTGCGCCGGAGGAGATGATTCCGGCGGCAGGGCAGGGCATTTTGGCCATCCAGACCAGGACGGATTTTGACGCTGCGTTTCTGGCCGGGGTAAACCACCCGGATACCATGGCCGCAGCCCTGGCGGAGCGCAGCTTTGTCCGCAGTCTGGGGGGAGGCTGCTCTTCCCCGGTGGCTGCCTACGCCACAGTAGCGGGGGAGGAAATGGAGCTCATGGGCTTTTATTATGACGAGGAGCAGCAGGAAACCCGGCGTGACGTCATCTCCGGCAGAAAGCAGGATGGGAGAAGGGTGGGCGAGCTTTTGGCAGAAAGGATACGGAAAAGATGAAGCAGGGAAAGGTTTGGCTGGTAGGGGCAGGCCCCTCTGACGCAGGGCTGCTGACGCAGAAGGGCCGGGCGGTGCTGGAGCGGGCCCAGGTCATCGTCTACGACAGCCTGATTGGCGATGCGCTGACGGCCATGGTGGAAGGCGGCTTCCTGGGAGAGGAGGCAGAGCTGGTCTACGTGGGCAAGCACGCCGGCGACCATGCGATGACGCAGAAAAATATCAACAGGCTTCTTCTGGAAAAGGCCCGGGAGGGCAAGCGAGTGGTCCGCCTCAAAGGGGGAGACCCCTTCCTCTTCGGACGGGGCGGGGAGGAGCTGGAGCTGCTGGCGGAGCAGGGCATTCCCTTTGAGGTAGTGCCGGGGGTGACGTCTGCCATTGCCGTCCCGGCATACCACGGTATCCCCGTCACCCACCGGGAAATGGCCTCAGAACTGCACCTTATCACGGCCCACCGAAAGCAGGGGGAGGCTGCGCCGATTGACTTTCAAAGCCTGGCAGCGCTAAAAAACGCCACTTTGATTTTTATGATGGGCGTGAGGGAGCTGGCGCGCATCTGTCAGGGGCTGATTGAGGCGGGGATGGACAGGGCCACGCCTGTCGCCATTCTGGAGAAGGGGACGACGGCCGCCCAGCGGCGGCTGATAGGAACCCTGGAGGACTTGCCCAGGCGGGCGGAGCAGGCTCAGATTGGCAGGCCGGGCATCATCGTCGTAGGGAAGGTCTGCGCTCTGGCGGAGAAATTCCACTGGGCGGAGGACCGGCCACTGGGCGGCGCAAGGATTATCGTCACCCGGCCAAGGGCAAAGATGTCCCGGCTCTATGAGCAGCTGACCGGCCTGGGGGCGGAGGTCATCCCTTTGCCCGCTATTGAGACGGTTCCCATAGAAATTGGGGACGGCTGGCGGGGCGCTGACTGGCTGGTCTTTACCAGCGGAACCGCAGTGGATGCCTTTTTCGCCATGCTCCGGCAGAGGCGTATTGACGTAAGAAGTCTGTTGGGTGTAAAATTTGCGGCAGTAGGCAAGGCGACGGCGGCCCTGATAGAGGAACGTGGCATCCTGGTGGACTATATGCCGGAGACGTTCTGCGGCCAGGCGCTGGGCCAGGGGCTCCCCGTGGAGCTGGACCAGCGGGTGGCAGTATTCGCCCCGAGGGATACGGAGAGCACCTGCGCCGCGGCTCTGGCAGAGCGTGGCGTGGCGCTTTCCGTGCTGGAGGCCTATGAGACGAGGCCCGTTGCGGGGAAGCCGTTCGCTGTCAGGGAAGGCGATATGGCGGTGTTTACCAGCGCATCGTCTGTGCGGGGCTTTGCCGCCAGGGCAGACCATACCGAGGGCGTCCTGGCCGTATGCATTGGCCAACAGACCGGGGCAGAGGCAGCCCGCCACGGCATGCGGGTGGAGATTGCCCAAAGGGCCACGGTGGATAGCCTGGTGGAAAAGACAATCCAACTGAGAAAGGCGGCGAGATAGATGGAAATCAGGCCGAGAAGGCTGAGAAAAAATGAGAATATCCGAAACATGGTGCGGGAGACGCGGCTCTCTAAAAGCGCCTTGATTTATCCCCTGTTTGTAAAAGAGGGGGAGAACCTGAGGGAGGAGATTCCCTCCATGCCAGGGCAATACCGGTATAGCGTGGACACCATGCCTGCGAAGCTGGAGGAGCTGGCCCGGGCGGGCATCCGAAATGTAATGCTGTTCGGCCTGCCGGCCCACAAGGACGAGCAGGGCAGCGGCGCCTATGCGGAGGATGGAATCATTCAAAAGGCCCTGCGCCGGGCAAAGGAGGCTGCGCCGGAGCTTTACTATATTACAGACGTCTGCATGTGCGAATATACCTCCCACGGGCACTGCGGCATTTTGTGCGGCGGGGACGCGCCGGATAACGACAAGACCCTGCCCTATATTGCCAAGACGGCCCTCTCCCATGCGCAGGCCGGGGCGGACATGGTGGCCCCCTCCGACATGATGGACGGCCGGGTGGCGGCCATCCGCAGCGCGCTGGATGGGGCGGGCTTTCAGGACGTGCCCATCATGTCCTATGCGGTGAAATATGCGTCAGCCTTTTATGGCCCCTTCCGGGATGCGGCAGATTCCGCCCCCGCCTTTGGAGACAGGCGCGGCTATCAGATGGATTACCACAACGGCAAGGAGGCCATGAAGGAGGCCCTGCTGGATGTGGAGGAAGGGGCGGATATTATCATGGTGAAGCCGGCCCTCTCTTATCTGGACATTATCCGCCGCGTGGCGGATACCATTGACCTGCCTGTGGCGTCCTACAGCGTCAGCGGCGAATACGCCATGATTAAGGCGGCGGCGCAGAAGGGCTGGATTGATGAGGAGAGGATGGTCTGCGAGACGGCGGTCAGCATCTTCCGGGCAGGCTGCGAAATCCTGCTGACGTATTATGCGCCGGAGCTGGCGAAGTGGATTGACGAGGGGAGAATCGGCTGAAGATGAGAAGCGAGCAGTTATTTGAAAGAGCAAAGCAATGTATCCCCGGCGGGGTAAATAGCCCGGTGCGGGCGTTTCAGGCAGTAGGCGGGGCGCCTCGGTTTGTCCGCCGGGCAGACGGCGCCTTTCTCTACGACGTAGAGGGAAACCGCTATATTGACTATATCGGCTCCTGGGGACCCATGCTGCTGGGACACAACAATCCGGAAATCCGGGAGGCAGTCATCCATGCAGCGGAAAATGGCCTCAGCTTTGGCGCGGCCACGGAGGCAGAGGTGCAGATGGCGGAGCTAATCTGCGACATGGTGCCATCCATTGAAATGGTGCGCATGGTGAATTCGGGAACCGAGGCGGTCATGAGCGCCATCCGGGCGGCCCGGGGATTTACGGGCCGGGACAAGATTATCAAGTTTGAGGGCTGCTATCACGGCCATTGCGACGCTATGCTGGTGAAGGCAGGTTCCGGCGTCATGACCAGCGGCGTGCCGGACAGTGCCGGCGTGCCTCAGGGCTGCGCGCGGGATACGCTGACGGCAAGATATAACGACATAGAAAGCGTCCGGGCTCTGCTGGAGGAAAACAAGGTGGCGGCGGTGATTGTGGAGCCGGTGGCCGCCAATATGGGCGTGGTGACGCCAAAGGAGGGCTTTTTGGCGGCCCTGCGGGAGGAGTGCACCCGCCACGGCGCCCTTCTGATTTTTGACGAGGTCATCACCGGCTTCCGCCTGGGGCCAGACGGCGCCCAGGGCTATTATCACGTGACGCCGGATTTGACCACCTTCGGCAAGATTATTGGCGGGGGCATGCCCGTTGGGGCATACGGCGGCCGGCGGGATGTGATGCAATGCATTGCGCCGGTAGGCAACGTCTACCAAGCGGGGACGCTGAGCGGGAATCCCCTGGCTATGGCGGCAGGCATTGCCCAATTAAGCATTCTGCAAAACAACGGCCCTGCCATCTACCGGCGCATTGACGCCCTGGGGCAGCAATTCCGGCAGGGCATGCGGGCAATTTTAGAGCAGCATGGGCTGCCCTATCAGGTGACCGGCGTAGGCTCTCTGGCCTGCCTGTTCTTTACGGGGCAGGATGTTTGCGATTATGCCTCCGCCAAGACGGCAGACACAGCCGCCTTTGCAAGGTATTTTCACTATATGCTGGAGGGCGGCATCTTCCTGGCGCCGTCCCAATTCGAAGCGGTGTTCATCGGCGCTGCTCATACGGAGGACGACATTGACGCCACCCTGCACACGGCTGAGGAGTTCTTCCGGAAGGGCTGCTGACGTGGAAGCGTTGGAGGGGAGCCGGCGGAGGAGCCAGATGTCTGAATCCCTGACCATGGCGCTGCTGCTGACGGTCTCCGGCGGGTTTATGGACGCCTATTCCTATCTTTGCCGCGGGCACGTCTTTGCCAACGCCCAGACGGGCAATATTCTGCTGCTGGGCGTCAACCTGTCTACGGGGGACTGGGCGAAGGCGTTGCAGTATTTCTGCCCGGTGGCGGCCTTTATGCTGGGGATTGCTATGGCGGATTTGACGCGGCATTTTTTTCGGCAGGGCTCCTGGCTGCATTGGCGGCAGCTGGCCGCATTGGCGGAGGCAGCGATTCTGTTGGCCGTCATGGCGATTCCCCTGAGCCACAATCTGCTTGCCAACAGCCTGACCTCTCTGGCCTGCGGCGCTCAGGTGGAAAGCTTTCGCAAGGTGCGGGGCCTGGGGGCTGCGACCACCATGTGCATCGGTAATCTGCGGACGGCGACCCAGTCTGTCTGCGACTACTGCTTTGCCCGCAATAAGAGCGATATCCGCCGTGGGCTCCTCTTTTTTGGCATGATTCTGGCCTTTGTGGCGGGGGCAGTTTTGGGGAACCTGGCCGTCACGCACTTAGGGCAGTATGCCATTGCCGGAAGCGCGGCGCTGCTTTTGGCGGCCTTTGGCCTGATGTTTGTGCCCGGGCGGGGAGAAGAGGTGCGCGGCGACAAAAAAATGTAGTGGATTCGCAGCGAATCCATGCTATAATAGAAAAATAGAAATTCTATGCAAAGCCACAGGAGGAAGCGAGCAATGAGTCTCAAGAAAATTTTGACGGAAAACGGCGTGCTGGCAGCTTATGAGAGAATGGGCGTCGGCGCAGAGACCATGGTCGGCGGGCTGACGGAGGCTGCCGACGCGCAGTACAGCAAATACAGATGGTACCGCGGGACCTTTGGCGATAGCGATATTGTCCACGCCATCCCGCCGGAGGATATGCTGAAGGAGGGGTATCCCTGGGAGGAGTGGTACCGGGATGACAAGGGCGTGCAGCAGCACCATATTCTCTATCTGGAGAAGACGGAGCTGTGCGACATGACCTTTGACTGCCCTGCGGATGACACCACGCATCCGGAGCCGACCAGAGACCGCTTCTGGTACCTCTATAACGATACGGACAGCAGATTTTTGCACGGCAGATAAGCGGGAACAGGCGGCTGGAGGCGGAAAAGGCTTCCGGCCGCTGCATGTTAGGGAGTTGACAAAGCCCGCGGGAGTTTTATATAATCTTGCAAAAGGTGAAACGCCATGCCTGGGCCTAGCTAGGCGCACACGCAGACCCTTTTTAGAGACGGCAGGGGCCGTTGGTTTCTTGATGAGTCAAGAGATTTTTTTTTACCTGGGAAGGTTGGCAGAAAACGAAGAAAGGTGAAGGAACAACGTGGAAAATTACAGGAATTATACGAGAAACTATTTTCCTCCCCCCAACCCTGCTCACAGGTGGGCGGCGAAGGACTATGTGGATCATCCGCCGATATGGTGCAGCGTCGATTTGAGAGATGGAAATCAGGCGTTGATTACGCCGATGTCCCTCAGCGAGAAGCTGCGCTTCTTCGAACTGCTGGTAGAGATAGGCTTTAAGGAAATCGAGGTAGGCTTTCCCGCCGCCTCTGAGACGGAGTATGCCTTTTTGCGAACCCTGATTGAAAAGGATATGATTCCCGACGATGTGACCGTCCAGGTATTGACCCAGGCGCGGGAGCATATTATCGCAAAGACCTTCGAGGCGCTGAAGGGCGCAAAGCGGGCGATTGTCCACGTCTATAACTCTACCTCTCTCGCCCAGCGGGAGCAGGTGTTTCAGATGAGCCGGGACCAGATTATCAGGATTGCCGTAGACGGGGCGGCCCTGCTGCAAAAGCTGGCGGCCAAGGCTGAGGGAGAAATTCTCTACGAGTATTCTCCCGAGAGCTTCACGGGCACGGAGATGGACTTTGCGCTGGAAATCTGCGACGCCGTGCTGGACGTATGGAAACCGACGCCGGAGAAAAAGACCATTATCAATTTGCCCAATACGGTGCAGATGTCCATGTCCCACGTGTATGCTGACCAGGTGGAGTTTATGTGCGACCATATTAGCCGGCGGGACAGCGTCATCCTCTCTATCCATCCCCATAACGACCGTGGCTGCGCCGTGGCCGACTGCGAGATGGGCATTCTGGCAGGAGCGGAGCGGGTAGAGGGAACCCTCTTTGGAAACGGTGAGCGGACGGGCAATGCGGATCTCGTCACCGTGGCCATGAACATGTATGCGCAGGGGGTGGACCCGGGGCTGGATTTCTCTAACCTGCCGAAAATTACGGA
>DBGCIZ010000316.1:0-7238 GCA_048355355.1 Christensenellaceae bacterium
GCTCATGAAGGATATGGTCTCCTCTCGTCAAGTTGTTGTCTGCAACTCCAACTATAACCGATGAGGCCTTATCCTTCATCCTTTTTTTCATTTGTCCAATATCTATTGTACTCCTACAGTGCGTTTTTTTGCATCTTTCGCATTCCTATTGACATTTTTCGCCCCTTGTTATATAGTGTTCTCACACAGGAATACCAAGGAGGCATGACGTGGATACCATCGAGCTGTTGACCAGCTTTGGCCTGACCCGGCAGGAGGCGACTCTCTATCTTGCGCTGAACCAAGAGGGCAGCCTGACCGGCTACGAGGCCGCCAAGCATACGGGAATTTCCCGCTCCAATACCTACACGGCCCTGGCCGGGCTGGTGGATAAAGGGGCGGCTCTTGTGATGGAATCCAAAGCCACTCACTATGTCCCCGTTCCCGTGGAGGAATTCTGCCAAAATAAAATCAAACGGCTCAGCCAGATGGCGGAGCAGCTGGCCCGGGCTATCCCAGCGCGGGCAGAACTTCCCGCCGGCTATATTACGGTGAAGGGCAGCCGGCATATTTTAGAAAAGGCCGCCAACATCATCGCCCAGGCGCAGCGCCGGGTGTATCTCTCGGCGGGTGAGCCGGTGGTGAGCCAGCTGGGGCCCACCCTTGCCAGCTTGGCTGCCGCGGGCAAAAAAGTGGTCGTCATCACCTCGTCCCCAGAGACGATTGCCGGGGCAAGAGTGTACCGGGCAAAGGTGCCGGCCGGGCAAATCCGCCTCATTGCGGATTCCTGCCGTGTTCTCACTGGCGACGTAGGCGATAGCGCCAGCACCTGCCTCTACTCTGAAAAGCAAAATTTGGTGGACCTGATAAAGGATACGATAAAAAACGAAATTAAGCTGATTAAGCTGGAAAACGAAAAATAATCTCCCCTCAGGGGAAGCGGAAAGGATACCTGCACCAATGAAGAGACCTTTTGTAAGCAAAGAGCAGCTGGAAGCCATCGTCCGGCAATACCCGACTCCCTTTCATATCTACGATGAAAAGGGCATCCGCGCCAATGCGCGCGCTCTGAAGGAGGCCTTTGCGTGGAATCCGGGTTTTCGGGAGTATTTCGCCGTCAAGGCCACCCCAAACCCTGTCTTGCTGAAAATTTTTCAGGAGGAGGGCTTCGGCGTAGACTGCTCCTCCTATACGGAGCTGATGCTCTCGGAGGCCTTGGGCTTTTCTGGCCACGACATCATGTTTTCCTCTAACGTGACGCCAAAACAGGACTATCTCCTGGCCCATCGCCTGGGCGCCATCATTAATTTGGACGACTTCTCCGATATTGACGCGCTGGACGAGCTGACCGGCATTCCGGAGACCATCTGCTGCCGTTATAACCCCGGCGGCAACTTCACCATCCGCAACGAGGTGATGGATACGCCTGCCGAGGCCAAATATGGCTTCACAAAGGAGCAGCTCATTGAGGGCTATAAAAAGCTTCTCGCCAAGGGCGCCAAGCGGTTTGGCCTCCATGCCTTCCTGGCCAGCAATACGGTCGCCAACGAGTATTACCCCGTTCTGGCCCGGATTCTCTTTGAGACGGCTGTAGAATTGCGGGATAAGACCGGCGCCGCTGTGAAGTTTATCAATCTGTCTGGCGGTGTGGGGATTCCCTATCGGCCCGAGCAGGCGCCGGCAGATATTTACGCAGTAGGCGAAGGGGTCCGCAAAGCCTACGAAGAGGTGCTGGTGCCTGCCGGCATGGGCGATGTCGCCATTTTTACGGAGCTGGGCCGCTTCATGACCGGCCCCTATGGCGGCTTGGTCACCACGGTGATTCACGAAAAGAAAATTTACCGGGATTATATTGGCGTAGACGCCTGCGCCGCCAATCTGATGCGGCCGGCCATGTATGGCGCTTACCATCATATTACCGTCATGGGCAAGGAGGATGCCCCCTGCGACCATCAATACGACGTCACCGGCGGCCTCTGCGAAAATAATGATAAATTTGCCGTGGAGCGGATGCTGCCCAAAATTGAGCTGGGCGATATCCTCTTTATTCACGACACCGGCGCCCACGGCTTCTCCATGGGCTATAACTACAATGGCAAGCTGCGCTCCGCTGAGCTATTGCTCAAGGAGGATGGCTCCGTTCAGCTTATTCGCCGGGCGGAAACGCCAAAGGACTATTTCGCCACCTTTGACTTCATGCATCTGTTTGAAGATTGAGTATTCTAAAAGGCACAGCTCCCAGGCTGTGCCTTTTTTCTCCTCGCAATATCGTCTTATTCAAATATTTGAATTTATCAATAGTGATGTTTATTTATAAATTTTCCTGATGTTTTTATAGAGGGGCTTTAGCCGGGGATACATCTGCTGATATACGTTTTGGAACAGCTCCGTATATTCCCGATACCGCTCCATATCCGGCTCAAACACAGAGGTATGGTGCACCATGCTTTTGACGGCCTCTTCTATGGACGCAAACTCCCCTGCCCCAACAAAGCCCACCATGGAGGAGCCCAGGCCCGATGTCTCGAAGGTTTGGGCGCGCAGAATCTTTTTGCCAAACATGTCCGCCGTAATTTGGCAGATTTCGTCGCTCTCCGAGCCGCCGCCCGATACCGTCAGCACGCTGACCTCAATGCCCGCTCGTCTGGAAACCGTCTCCAGCCCATCCCGCAAGGCATAGTTGACCCCTTCAATAATCGCCCGATACATGTGCGCCCTGGTATGCACGTCCGAAAAGCCGATAATGGCCCCCTTTGCCTCTGGGTTTTTCAGCCCAGCGCCCCAGTATGGCTGGAGCACCAATCCCTCTGAGCCTGGGGGAATCTGGCTCAGCTTGCTATTCAAAAGCGCCTCCACGGGGATACCCGCCCGCTCTGCCTCGGTCTGCTCCCGAGCGGCAAACTCCCTTTTATACCAGCTAATCATCCAATATCCCCGGTAAATTTCAATCTCCGGGTTGTATTTTCCGCTGAGCACCGCCGGGTAGGCGGGCAAAAAGCGGGTCGGTTCCACGTATTTTTCCGTAGTCAGCTGGATGGTGGAGGTGGTGCCAAAGCTGAGGCTTCCCATGCTTTCGTCAATGCAACCTGTGCCAATGGTCTCGCAGCCCTTGTCCGACCCGGTGGCAATGAGGCGCAGCGTCTTTGGCAGGCCCGTCTGACGGGCCGCCTCCTCGGTCAGCTCTCCAATTACCTCCCCCGGCTCTACCAGCGGGGGCAGCTTTTCCCTATCGATGTTAAACACCCGGTATTTCAGATTGGACTTTTTCATCCAACGCTTTTTCTTATAGGCAAAGGGAATATGCCCCACCTGGTTTGCTATGGAATCCACCAGGCGGCCCGTCAGCTTATAGGTCATATAGCAGGATAGCAGGACGTAATGGCGCGTTTTTTCCCAAAGCTCGGGCTGATTCTCCCGAATCCAGTTCGCCTTGGTGCATTTGCGCTGCTCTGTCGCCGCGTCGGTCATGCCAGCCAGGTGAAAGCAAAACCGATGGAACAATGGAAAGGGCTCCCGGCACTCTGCCATGCGCTGGTCCAGCCATAATATCGATGGACGCACCACGTTCATCTGCTCGTCCAGCAGCACGGCCGTGTCCCGCATGGTTGTCACGGTCACTGCCACAATATCTCCCCAACGGTCGCCCTTCTGCTCCTTCAGCATCCGGGATGCCTGGCAGAGCTTCTCCCAATAAAAATCCGGGTGGCGCTCCGCCCAGCCGGCCCGTTCCGCAATATATGGCTCAAAGCTGATTTGGGATTTCCCCACCAGCGTTCCCTTTTTATCAAACAAAAGCCCTCTGACACTCTGCGTGCCGCAATCAAAGGTCAAAATCAACGGTTCTGACAAAAGCCGCTTCCTCCGCATCGTTTTATGGCCTTATTATATCATAAAGTATATATTGGGAAAAGAGGGGCCCCACGTTTGGTTCAAATATCGGCGTTTTTCAGGAATCGCCACAGCCTGAGGCGAAAAAAGCGGCGCATATTGCGCCGCTCTACTTTTTTCACTTCAGTTTTGCATTCAGAAGGTTCAGCGCTTCGCCAAATCTCTGGTAATGGACGATTTCCCTCTCCCGCAGGAACTGGAGCGCGCCGCGCACCTCTGGGTCGTCGCAGACCTTCAACGCTGCTTCATAGCCAGCCCGGGCTTTCTCCTCGGCGGCCATGTCGTTGGTGATGTCTGCAATGGGGTCGCCGGTTACGCCCATATAGGCGGCGGTCCAGTTATTTCCATTGCAGTTCGCCGGGAAGGGATTGTTGTTGAAATTCGCAAACCAGCAATCCATGCCGGCCTCGTGCACCTGCTCTCTATTCACATTGCACATGAGCATTGTCATCATGGCGCTGAGCATCTCTACATGCGCCATCTCTTCTGTACCTGTCTGCGTGACGAAATGGCGCTCCCTCCAGGTATCCTTTCCTGGCTAACATCCGCAATTTTCTCCGAGGTACCGCCATTCACCGCATCCAGCCATTGACGTTTTTACAACATCGCTTTTCTTTCCCAAATCCCTTTGCAATTTTCCGGGAAAGGCCTTATAATGAGATGAAACGTGTAGCATTCACTGCGTAAGTCCAGTTGCGTGCTACACGTTTTATTTTCTGGCAAAGCACAAGGAGGGAAATATGCCAAAAAACAAATTGCAGGGGTTTATTTTCGGGGTTATCATGTCCTATGCCATGGCCTTCGGCATGGAGATTTACAATGTCGCCATCCGCGAAGGCGTCAATCTGGCGGCTGGCGGCCTTAGCAATATGACGAATCTTATTTTCTGGGAGGCTTTGAAAGAGGCCTCTTATATGGGGCTGCTGGTCCTTCTATTTTCCAATTTATGGGGGAATCGGCTGGGCGCAGCCTTCGCCGCCAGGCACTGCGACCCTCAGAAGGACAATCCCTATCTATGCCGGCTTCTGCGCCAGGCGGGAACCGTGGCCATCATGTGCCCTACGATGAGCCTGGCTGCGTCTATTCTCTTTCAAATTATCCTGGGCGGAGCGCCAATTGCCCAGCTTCCTGCCATATGGATAGGCACGTTGCTGAAGAATTTTCCCATGGCATTTTTCTGGAACATGTTCGCCGCAGCGCCCTTTACCCACTGGCTTTTCGGGAAAATATTCCGCCAAGGCTAAGCCACCGAAATTTTTCCTGGCCAGATTGTTTCCCGTAGGCTTTGACTCTCGTTTCTCAAACACATGGAGCGGATTATCCCACAAAAAAATGCCGTCTGCAACCAGTAAAAAGGATTGCAGGCGGCATTTTGATTTTTATTCGCTCCACTGAAAATTTTCTCTTCCCGCTCCTACTTCAAAATGGTATTTGACGATGCCCAAATCGGTTTTGGAATAGAAGCCGCCCAGGGATTTTGCCCATACTGTTGTTCCATTCAGAGTAAGCCGGAATTTCTGCTGATTCATGGCAGTAGGCGCCAGCATTACCGCCTCCATGCCTGCTTGGAACCAGTCCGGCATGGTTCCTTCTACCTGGCAGAGGGAATCCATAGGCTTGCTCTTGTGGGCGACTCCCTGCGTAGCGCCGTAGCCCAAGGCCAGCACGCAAACCAGCTTTTCTCCCGACGCGATGGTGCAGCGGCTCTTGGCCACCCCTTTGCCAAAGGTCATAGCCACCCAGCAGGTGTTGAGCCCCAATGTCTGGGCCAGCAAAACCAGCCGTTCCCCGTAGTAGCCCAAGCGCTCCTCCAAATCAGCGCTCTTTTTCCCAATCAGGGCAATGTAATTCCGAACGCCGGAGAACTTGCCGTAGTGGGCCATGAAACTCTCAAAGGCCTTGGGCTCATCCGTCACCAGCTGGATATTTAATCCGCCCTCTTTGTTGCAGGCGTCGATCTCCTTTTGCAAGGTCTGGGTATCCTCTGGTTTCAGCGGTGTATCCTTGTAACTGCGCACCGAATGGCGTGCCTGCATGGCTTCTAACATCGTCATAGTCATCATCCTTTCACTCTTCTAAACGTGGGTAATGCGCTCGCGCAGCGTTCTTGGCCACCTGGCATACGTGATCCACTAACGCCTTAATCTCGCTCCATTTCCCCAAATTAGCATCCACATAGTAGTAATTCATGGTTCCCTGGCGATGGACGTTAACCAGCCCGGCGTCCTTGAGGATGCGCAGGTGGTGGGACACAGCCGGGCGGGAAAGATGGGTTCGCTTGGTGATTTCCGGCACGCGCATTCCCACAGTTTCATGCTCCAGCAGGGCGATAAAGATCTGTTGGCGGGTCTCATCCCCCAGCGCCACAAAGAAGCTTTGCAGCGCCTTAAATTCTTCCGCCAGGGACTGCCGCTGCGCTCTACACTCGTCCATACCCATCCTCCTTTCTAGACATATAAAATGCGCCTAATGGTTTAAACTCTTGAACCATTATAGCACAGATTTTTCCCTTTGACCCATCGGGAAAGAAAATCGAGACACTTTACGGCCTTCCCAGGGAGCCTATTGGGGCTTTCGTTTCGCCATTTTCGCCACAATGACGGTCATGTCGTCTATGGCGCGCCCTCCTGCGCTGTTTTGCGCGTATTCTATCAGCGTAGCCGCTATCTCTGCCGTATCTCTGCAGGCGCCGCAAATTTCGCTGACCAGCCCGCAGTTCATATTGGGCCTGTCCGCAACGCCGTCGGACATCAGTATGACAATATCCCCATTCCGCAAATCCTTGTCTATTCTGTTTGGCGCAATGTTTTCCAAAATTCCAACGGGCAGGGAGCCCTCCCCTATCTCCTCTGCCACCTGGCCGCGCACCAGATAGGAAGGCGGCGCGCCCGTCTTGAGAAAGCGGGCGTGGCCTGTGGCGCAATCTATGGTGCAGATATCCACTGTGGAAAACATCTCCTCCCCGCCTGTCATCAGCATCATTTTGTTGACGGCCTCCGCCACTGTTGCGTCGTCAAAGCCTGCCCGGTAAAAATCCCGCACCAGGCCTGCCGCTGTTCCGCTCTCCTGGCGGGCTCTTCTTCCGTTTCCCATGCCGTCGCAGAGCACCAGCATATAGCGGTTATCTTCCAGACGTTCCTCCAGATGCACATCCCCCGACACCTCTCTTCCCTGCCGCGGTACGCCGCAGGCGCACACCTCCACCTCAAATTCTCCCTCCTGCACAAAGCAGACGGCGCACTCTCCATCTCCATGAACGGGGCATGTATACTTATCTGGCGCCATGGGCGCGCCGCAGGCCCGCGAGACCAGCTCCGTCATATGCGCCAGGCACTCTCCCTCGCGGTTGCACTTTTTCCGCTGAAGGCCTA
>DBGCIZ010000317.1:0-3847 GCA_048355355.1 Christensenellaceae bacterium
CAGGCCTCCGGGGCTTATCTGCGGCAGCTGCAGCCTATTTTTTTAGAGTTGGCCTTAGTTTATCAGCGGAGAGAAGAGACCCAGGCCGCCTATTTCTGCTACTTTTTAACGAGGCACCAGCTGCAGCGATATCTGGATACAGAGCAGCTTGAGAGCGTCGTCGGAGGCTATATGAAAAAGGACAGCCTCTATTGCCGGGTTAATGCGCTAAAGGCCCTCTGTTCCTTCGGCAGTGCGGAGGGCGTGCTGGAGGCGCTGAGGAATCTGCGAGGGCATGGCGTTCCCCTCCATGAGAAAATTATTGTGGAGACGCTGCTCACCTTTACTAGGGATGCCAACAGGCTGATTGGGCAGGTATGGCAGGATTTAGAGCAGTTTACCGTTCCGATTCAGCGGGCCCTGTTGGACTATATCCGCTTCAAAAGCGGGGACTATTGCGAAAATATGCTGGGCATTCTGCTGGACGACTCCAAGGATAGGGAGCTGCGTTTTTCGGCCATACGCTATTTTGGCCGGTATCCCTATCCGCCGGCGCGGCAGCCGCTGCTGGCAGCAGTAACTGATTTGAACCCGCTAAACTGGGAGTTTGCCGCCATCAGCGCGGCTTCGCTGGCTCGCTACTCGGGGGACGACGTGGTGGAGGCCCTCTCCCAGGCGATGCACAGCGGAAACTGGTATGTTCGCTATAATGCCGCGGCCAGTTTGGCAGCCCTTGGGCTTTCCTATGAAAAGCTGGTTGACGTAGTGGCCGGAGACGACCGCTACGCCAGAGAAATGATGGTCAGAGCAGGCGGCTAGCCGAGGAAAACGAGGGGGTGACAGCAGGCGTATGAGAGATTTTATTCAGTTTTTTCTCTGGTTCATAGAATGCTTTTTTATTCTCTATATGATTGGTTACGCCAGCTTTTTGTTTTTATCTGTGGTGGTGGGCTCCTCTAGCCTCTATGCTTCAAAGTGGCGGAATTTGTTGAAAAACGAGCTTTCCAACGATTATTACGTCCCCGTTTCCGTCATTGTGCCAGCCCATAACGAGGGAGTCACCATCGAGGCCACAGTGCGCTCCCTGCTAGCACTGGACTATAAGCTATACGAAATTATCATAGTGGACGACGGCTCCACGGACGATACCTCCCAGGTGGTGCGGGATGCTTTTCATATGTGGCGCGTAAACCGGCCTATCCAGCGCAGGATTCCCTGTCAGCCAGAGGAGGCCATTTATGAAACCCGGGCCTGGAAGGTGCCCATTACTCTGGTGCGAAAGAAAAATGGCGGCAAGGCAGACGCCCTCAACATGGGAATCAACGTCTCCAGCTACCCTTATTTCCTCTGCATTGATGCGGATTCCGTCCTTCAATACGATTCTTTGGAGAAGATTGTGCGCCCCGTTTTAGAGGACCCCAACGTTGTTGCGGTAGGCGGAGCCGTGCGCCCCTGCAATGGGGCGGAAATTGAGAACGGCAGAGTCGTCCGCTATCGGATGCCGCGGAAGCTGCTGCCCTGCATGCAGGTGCTGGAATACGACCGCTCCTTCCTGGCCTCCCGCATCCTGTTCGATAAGTTTAACGGGAACATCATCATTTCCGGCGCCTTTGGACTATTTCAAAAAAATCTGGTGATTGCCGCCGGGGGATATGACTATACTACCATGGGGGAGGATATGGAGCTGGTGGTGAAGCTGCATGTATTCTGCCGGGAGCATCAGCACAGTTACCGTATCCGCTATGTAACCGATGCCATCTGCTGGACGCAGGTGCCTGAAAAGCTAAAGGACCTTTGCAAGCAGCGCCGCCGGTGGCATATCGGCCTGTTTCAAAGCATGATGAAATACCGCAGTATTTTGGGGAACGCCAAGTACGGGGCGGTGGGGTTCGTTTCCTATCTCTATTTTCTGATTTACGAGCTGTTTTCCTCCTATATTGAGGTGCTGGGGTTGTTTACCACCTTGCTGGCCTTCCTGGTGAACCTGATTAACGTCCAGTTTATGCTGCTGTTTTTTGGTATTTACGTGGTCTATACTGCCATTCTCTCCCTGACGGCGTTTTTCGCCCGAGTTCATACCATTGACTTAAAGCTGACGCCTTCGGATATTTTAAAGGCTGTGGGGCTCTGCGTCATAGAGGTTTCCTGCCTGCGTTTTATCATGGCATGGGTGCGGATAACGGCCCTCATTGGCTACCGGAGGAAGAAAAACGATTGGGGAAGAATTGAGCGGCAGAAAATTGAGTATAAATGATGAAGGGCTTGGGGGCCCACCCAGACAGGTGCTCGGTGTTGCGCGCAAAACGCCGCCCTGGTCCGGCAAGAAAACCACAGGAGAAAGACAATGAGCGATGACATATTGATTTATGTGGCCGGCAATCCCGACCTTTATCCTCTAGAGTATTACGATGAGGCAAGCCAGTCCTATCAGGGTGTGATTCCCGACCTGTTGCGGCGCTTCGGCGAGGAAAATGGCTATGACGTCCGTTATTATCAGCCAGGCGCAGCGGACCAAAGAGAGGAGCAGGCAGAAAACCAGCAGGTTGATTTGATTTCCGGCTGCACCAGCAGCGAGGAGTTCGCCCATGCGGGGGAGCCGGTGGTTCTGCTGCGGGCGGAGGAAAACGGAGAGGCAGAGGTCTACCAGCTTTATTTGACGGAGGCGGCGCCGGAGTCCCTTCAGGAGGAGCTGGAGGCCTTTGTGTCTGAGTTGCCGGAGGAGGAGCTGACCGGGGCGCTGCTAGAGGTTGTCTCTGCCCAGCCGAAGACGTCTTATGGGCCAGTGGCAATTGGCCTGGGAGCGGCGGCGTGTCTGCTGCTGGCGGCGCTGCTCATTGTGGCGCGCCGCTTACGCCGGCGGCTCAAAAGAGCGGAGGAAAACAGCCTGATTGACCGAGATACGGGCCTGGGCACGGAGGAAAAGCTGGCTAGAGACTTTGCCAGCCTGGTCAACGAAAAAAATCGCCCCCTCTATTGCGTGGTTTACTTTCATTTTGAGCTGCCCCATATTGAGCGGCTGGGCGGCCCAGGAACTTGCGGGGAGCTGCGGCGCTTTGCTGCCTCTGTGCTGAAGAAGCGGATTGGGCCTGGCGATGCCGCGGCCAAATTGGATAATGGCGATTTGGCGGTGTTGAAGCTGGCAGAAAGCACCCGCGAGGCAGAGGCCTGGGGCAAGGCTGCTTTGGAGGAAATCGGCGCCTTTTCCTATGCGGGCGGCACGATTAGAATGGCTGATGTGGGGGTAGGCGTGTATCCGCTCCTGCCAGAGGACGACGAGCTACAAAAAATCATTTACCCCGCCAGGCAATGCGCCGCTGCAGCATGCCGCGAAGAGGCAGGCTGCCGGGTCTGCGGCGGGGAATCATGCCGCATATGCCAAAGGGAGCGGCAGCTGCTTTGGGATTTGGATCGCGGCCTGGACCGGGGGGAAATTCAGCTGTGCCTCCAGTTCTTTGTGGATGCAAGGGATTTCCACATTGTAGGTGGGGAGGCCCTTTCCCGCTGGAACCATCCAGAGCGAGGCGTGCTAAACTCTGCCAGCTTCATCCCTCTGCTGGAGCGGGAGGGCCGCATTGGAGAGCTGGACTTTTATATGCTGGAAAAGGCCTGCGCATTTCTGGAGGAGCTGGACGGCAAGCTGGAGCGGGAGTTTTTCATCTCCTGCAATTTCTCGCGGGTGACCTTTTCCAGAAATGATTTTGTGGAAAAATGCCGCGCTGTTCTAGGGCAGCACCACTTTGAGCGGAAAATGCTGGTTTTAGAGGTTACGGAGAGCTGGCAGGTTCAGGAGGGAGACCAGGCCCGGATGCTGCAAAATATAATCGCCATCCGCGCCCTGGGTGTGCGCGTCATGTTCGACGATTTTGGC